>NZ_DBNGVP010000215.1:0-14511 GCF_057119385.1 Archangium sp.
CCCCGAGTGGCTCACCGGCAGGGAGCGGAAGAACTTGAGGACATAGGAGCGGCCCTCCCACCCGGCCAGGAACACGTGGCCCTGGCCGCCCTGGCCCAGCGGGCCCACCACCCGGTACTGGCCCACCCGCTCCCCGGCCTCGGGCAGTCTGTACACCCACGCTCTCTTCACTGGGGTTACCTCCGAAGTCCGGAGGCTAACATGACCCGTTGCCTCTCCTGATGGGCCCTTCGAGACGGAACGCCGCTCAGTGGTAGACGTCTACCAGTGCATTTGACATACAACTTCAAACTCACTGAAATTAAGACGCACCTCATCCCACATCACTGGTAGACGTCTACCACTGGGGCACGAAGAGAGCTGGTCCCCCTTGAAGCGCCTCACCGCCAGGAAACGCAAAGGGGGCGCCCCCCCGAAGGGAGACGCCCCCTGGTCCGAGAGGCCGGGCCTCCCGTGACGCCTACCCGCCGGTGACCTGGTCGAGCGCCGCGGTGTTGGTCGTCACCTGGCCGCTCTTGCGCAGCGACTTGAGGAAGGAGTCGGCCACCTCGTACTGCTTGGCCTGCACGGCCTGCTTGCGCAGATCCTCCTTCTTCTGGGCGAAGTGGGTGTCATCCGCCAGCTGGCGCTCGGTCACCTGGGCGATGACGAAGCCATCGCCCACTGGGAACACCTGGTCCAGCACCTGCGGACCCTTGCTGGCGAACACCGCCGTGAGCACTTCCGGCGCCGGGCCCAGGTGCGGCACGTTGATGCTGGCCGCGTTGAACGTGTCCGTCTGCACCGCCTCCGGCCGCGTCTCCGTCTCGAAGCGCAGCAGCGCCGGCTGCTCCTTCTCCGGCTTGAACAGCTCGGAGATCGTCTTGCCGCCCTTCACCGTGGCCAGCGCCTTCTCCGCCTCGGCGCGCGCCGTCTCCTTCGCCTTGTCCTTCTTGTAGAGCGTGGTGGCGATCTCGTCCTGCACCTGCTCCAGCGCCTTGTCCTGCGCCGGCTTCTTCTCCTCCACCTTCACCAGGTGCACGCCGAACTTCGTCTCCACCGGCTGCGTCACCTGGCCCGCCTCGAGCGCGAAGGCCGCGTTGGCCAGCGCCGGCTCCCAGTTGCCGCGCTCCACCCAGCCCAGGTCCCCGCCGCTCGGCTTCGTGGCGGTGTCCTCGCTGCTGGCCTTGGCCACCTCGGCGAAGTCCTTGCCGCCCTGGATCTCCTTGAGCAGCGCCTGCGCCCGCTCCATCGCCTTGGCCTTCGCCTCCGGCGTGGCGTCCGGGGCCACCTTCACGAGGATCTGCCGCGCGCGGATGCGCTCCGGCTGCTGGTACACGAAGCGGTTGGCCTCGTAGTAGTCCTTGATCTCCTTCTCGTGGGCCTGCTTGTAGGCGGCCAGGTCCGCGGCGCTCGGGGCCGGCACCTTGTCGGCGTACATGCTGGGCAGGAAGCGGGCGAACACGATGCGCGCCTGGTTGCCCTCCTTGTCGAAGCGGGCCCGGACCTCGTCGTCCGACACCACCGCGCCGCTCTGCACCAGGCCGATCATCTTCTGCGCCGTCAGCTGCCGGCGGAGGCCCTCCTCGAAGTCCGCGGGCGTCTGCCGGTAGTAGTCCCGGAGCATCTGCTGGTACGTGCCGTAGTCGAACTGGCCGTCCTTCTGGAAGTCGGGCCGCTGCTGGAGGATCTTCAGGATCTCCTCATCCGAGGCTTTCACCCCGTTGCGCTCGGCCGCCTGGGCCAGGAGCTCCGTGTTCACCATCCGGTCCAGCACGGACTGGGGGAGACCGAACTGGCGAGCCATCGCCTCGGAGACCGGCTGGCCCTGCGAGCGCAGGTACTGCAGCTGGTTCACGTACTCCCGCCGGAAATCCATCAGGGAGATTTCCCTGCCGTTGACGTCCGCGGCGGACGACGGCGGGGCGCCCGCCGGGTTGGCTCGGCCGAACCCCGAGCTGCCAGGTCCGAACTGGAGGGTGAACACCACCGCGATCGCGATGATGAAGAGGTAGACGGCGATCTTCCGCGGCTCGAGAGCGTCCTTCATGATGCCTTTTGCCTTGAGACGCGCCGGATGGTCCCCCCGTGGAAGGATTCGCGGCGCGCGTGTGTTGGGTGCCCGGTCGGATGGTGGACGATGAAACGCCACCCTCCGTGAAGACCTTGACTGCCTAGAGCAACACCCCGGAAAATGCAAGCGATTCAGAGTAGTTAGCGAGCCCCCCTGTCGTAGCTGCCGCTCCCTCTCTCCTACACGGACCTTCACGAAGTGCTGTCGCTTCTCAAGCGCTACCGAACGCTTCTCATCGTGGGTGTGCTGCTGCTGTACCCGTTCGGGGCTTTCCTGACGACGGGGCGGCGCGGGCGCGACCCCAATTTCGTGGACCGGGCGGTCATTGGTGTCTCCGCCCCCCTGCAACGCGGACTGATTGGCCTCATCGATGGGGTCAAGGCCGTGGTGTACGGCTACATCGACCTGCGCGAGGTGCGCCAGGCCAACGAGGAGTTGCGCGCGGAGAACCTGCAGTTGCGGGCCACCGTGCAGGCCCTGGGCGAGACACGGGCGGAGAACGAGCGGCTGCGAGGCCTGCTCGGCTACGCGGAGGCGGCGCCGGGGCCGGAGATTCCGGCGCGCGTCATCGGCGTCAACCCGGTGGCCAAGCTGCTGTCGGTGCGCATCAACCGGGGCGAGAAGGACGGCGTGTTCCGCGGCATGTCCGTGGTGACGCCGGACGGCATCATCGGCCAGGTGGTGCGTGCCACGGGCGGGTGGGCGGACGTGGCCCTGGTGACGGATCTGCAGAGCCGGGTGGGCGTGCGGGTGCAGCGCTCGCGGGCGCGGGGCACGGCGGCCGGGGCGGGCAAGGGTCCGCTGCGGCTGGAGAACATGTTGCGCACCGAGGATGTCCAGGAGGGTGATCAGATCATCACCTCGGGCACGGACGGGGTGTACCCGCCGGGGCTGGTGGTGGGGAAGGTGACGCGCCTGGAGAAGACGGAGCACGGCATGTTCCTGGGCGGGGACGTGGAGCCCGCGGTGGACACCACGCGGTTGGAGGAGGTGCTGGTGATGGGCAACCCGTTCGGGGCCATGGTGCAGGGGCCCGCCGGTGGTTCCGGAGGTGAGCGTTAGATGAAGTTCCTGGTCACCTTCGCGCTGGCGTTGCTGTTGCTCACCCTGGAGTCGGTGGTGGTGCAGCAGCTCGGCCTGGCCATCAGCCGCATCGACGTGACGGTGGTGCTCGTGGCCTTCCTGGCCGTGCGCGCCAATACCCTGGAGGGGGCCATCTCCTCCTTCTCGGTGGGCTACCTGCTGGACTTGATGAGCGGCCAGCCCACGGGCCTCTTCACCTTCCTGGCCGTGCTGACCTTCCTGGTGGGCAAGCTGGTGGTGAGCCTGGTGGAGGTGCGCGGCCGCGCGGCCTTCGTCCTCTTCGCCATGGGCGCGGACGTGGGCCACGGGCTGCTCGCCAGCTTCTTCACGTGGCTGACCACGAAGGAAGGCGGCGTGGCCTCGTCGCTGTTGCCGGGCCTGCCGCTGCAGGTGACGCTCACGGGCGTGGCGGCGCTGTTCCTCTATCCTCTGTTGCGGCGCTTCGAGGCGTCGCAGGACCGTTCCTCTTCCACGGGGTTGCTGCGTTGACGCCTCCGACGCTGTCCGAGACGACTCCAGGGCGCGATCTCAAGCGCCGCTTCGTGTGGGTGGGTCTGGCCATGATCGCCGGCATGGTGGCGCTCGCGGTCCAGCTCTACCGCCTGCAGATCACCCAGGGCGAGGAGTACGCCGCCAAGAGCGTGGCGAACTTCGTCAAGGAGGTGCGCCTGCGCGCGGACCGCGGTCTCATCAAGGACAGGCGCGGCACCATCCTCGTGGACAGCCGTCCGTCCTTCGACGCCTTCATCACCCCGGCCTTCTGCACCAACTGCGCCGACGAGGTGCTGCCGCGCCTGGGCGAGCTGCTCGGCTGGGACGAGCCCACGCGCAAGAAGATGGAGGATCAGATCAAGGCGGCGCGCCGCACGGCTCCCTTCCAGCCGCTGCCGGTGCGAATCGATCTGTCGCGGGACGAGTACGACCGCATCAACGCCCGGCGCGACATGCTGGACGGCGTGGAAGTGGTGCCGGTGCCGCACCGCAACTACCGCACCGGGAGCGTGCTCGCGCACGTGCTCGGGTACATGAACGAGATCACCACGGAGGAGCTGGAGAAGCTCAAGTCCGAGGGCGCGTACTACGCGCTGGGTGACTACATCGGCCGGCGCGGCCTGGAGCGCTACTTCGAGTCCACGCTGCGGGGCACGGACGGCGTGCGCAAGGAAGTCGTCAACGCGCGTGGCCGGGTGCTCGAGGAGTTCAGCGACAAGCTGGGCAATGACGCGGTGGTGCCCTCGCGGCCGGGCAACAACCTGGTGCTGTCCATCGACATGCGTCTGCAGGAGGAGGCCGAGCGCGCCTTCCCCGGTGCCGCGGGCGCGGTGGTGGCGGTGGACGTGAAGACGGGCCTCATCCGCGCGGTGGTGTCGCGCCCGGGGTTCGATCCCAACCTGCTCACCGGCCGCATCACGCCGTCGCAGATGGCCTCGCTGGCGAAGGATCCGCTCCAGCCGATGATCAACCGCATCTCCGCGGACCACTTCAGCCCGGGCTCCACCTTCAAGGTGATTACGGCGCTGGCGGCCTACAAGTCGGGCCTCTTCCGGCCGGAGACGGTGGTGACGTGCCCGGGCGGTTACCGGCTGGGCGCGCGTCTGTGGCGCTGCCACAAGGACAGTGGCCATGGGCCGGTGAACGGCAAGACGGCGCTGCAGTACTCGTGTGACACCTGGTTCTACAAGGTGGCGGACACGATCGGGTTGGACCCCATCTCCGAGATGGGCAAGGCGCTGGGCCTGGGGGCGCCCACGGGCATCGGCGTGCTCGCCGAGGTGCCGGGCATCATGCCCAGCAGCGAGTACCACAACAAGGCGTCCCCGGGTGGCTACACCAAGGGCATGGCGCTCAACAGCGCGATTGGCCAGGGCGATGACAACGTGACGCCGCTGCAGATGGCCATGGTGTACGCGGCCATCGCCAACGGAGGCACGCTGTACAAGCCGCAGCTCGTCGAGCGCGTGGAGGGCCTGGATGGAGAGGTCCTCCAGCAGTTCAACCCGCAGGTGGTGAACACGATCGAGATTCCGGAGGCGCACCGCAAGGCGGTGGTGGAGGGGCTGTTCGCCACGGCGATGATTCCGGGTGGTACGGCCTACAGGGCGATGGTGCAGTCGGGGCTGCAGGGCATCTCGGTGGCGGGCAAGACGGGGACCGCGCAGGTGGCCACGCTGGGCGCGGTGCGTCTCAAGACGCACCAGATGGACTTCTTCCAGCGCGACCACGCGTGGTTCGCCGGGTTCGCGCCCGCGGAGGATCCGGAGCTCGCCGTGGTCGTCATCAACGAGCACGGTGGCCACGGTGGCGCGGACGCCGCGCCCACCGCCATGGCGGTCATGAAGAAGTACTTCGACTTGAAGAAGCAGGACGCGGCCAACCCGCCTCCTCGGCAGAACACGCCCTACGTCTCGACGCTGCCGGACGCGCCGAGCGTGAATGACGTGCTCACCCGCACCGCGGTGGCTGGAGGCGATGATGCAGTTGCGGATTGAGCGCCGCATGGTGCCCCACATTCCGTGGGGGCTGCTGCTGAGCGTGCTCGCGGTGTCGGGGCTGGGCATCTACAACCTGGCCTCGGCCTCGCGCGCGCAGGCCTCGCCGGTGTGGACCAGCCAGGCCCTCTACCTGGGCGTCAGCCTGGGCATTGCCATGGTGGTGTGCCTGGTGGACTACCGCGTCCTGCACCGGATGGCGCTGCCCATCTACATCGCCAACATCCTGGCGCTCATCGCGCTGCGCTTCATCGGCCACAAGGCCAAGGGCGCCGAGAGCTGGTTCGTCCTGGGCCCCATCCGCGTCCAGCCCGCCGAGTTCATGAAGATCGGCGTGCTGCTGATGCTGGCCAAGGTGTACCACGACGACTTCAAGCCCGGAGACGGCTCCTACGGCCTCAAGCGGCTGGTGAAGCCGGTGGCCGTGGTGATGGTGCCCTTCGTGCTGGTGCTGGTGCAGCCGGACCTGGGCACCGCGCTGATGATCTTCCTGTCCTCGCTGACGGTCATCCTGTTCGGCAAGGTGCGCTGGTACCTGGTGGCGGTGATGATGGCGGGCATCCTCGCCGGGGCCTTCATCATCTGGAACGACTACGTGCGCGACGTGCCCGAGCCGCGCACCACCATCGTCCGGCACATGCTCAAGCCGCACCAGAGCAAGCGCATCTCCGGGTGGTTGGATCCGGAGTCGGACCTGCGGGGCAGCGGCTACCACGCGGCGCAGTCGAAGATCGCCGTGGGCTCCGGAGGCATGTCCGGCAAGGGCTGGAAGGAGGGGACGCAGACGGGCCTGTCCTTCCTCCCCGAGCAGCACACGGACTTCATCTTCTCCGTGTGGGCCGAGGAGCAGGGCTTCGTCCTGTGCGTGCTCCTGCTGGTGCTCTACGGGCTGATCTTCACCTTCGGCCTGGGGGTGGGCTTCAACGCCCGGGACCGGTTCGGCGCCTTCACCGCGGTGGGGGTGGTGGCCATGCTCTTCTGGCAGGTGTTCGAGAACATCGGCATGGTCATCGGCCTGCTGCCGGTGACGGGCATCACCCTGCCGCTGCTCAGCTACGGCGGCTCCTCGCTGGTGAGCGTGATGCTCAGCATCGGGCTGCTGGTGAACATCAGCATGCGCCGCCACATGTTCTGAGCCCGCTGTCCTCCGAGCCCCCCGGCCGTGGCCTACAGCGCGCGGCCGGTGAGGATGGTGGTGACGACGGTGAAGTAGATGACCACGCCGGTGACGTCCACCAGCGTGGCCACGAAGGGCGCCGAGGCGGTGGCGGGATCCAACCCGCACCGGCGCAGCAGGAAGGGCAGCATCGAGCCGCACAGCGTGCCGAACATCACCACGCCCACCACGCTCAGGCCCACGGCCACTCCCACCCACGCGTAGTGGGGGCCGTAGACCACCTCGTGCTGCGGCCACATGAGGATGCGCAACAGTCCCAGTAGCCCCAGGAAGACACCCAGCGCGACGCCACTGGCGGCCTCCCGCATGGCCACCTTCCACCAGTCCTTGAGCTCCACGTCGCGCACCGCCAGCGCGCGGATGATGAGCGAGGTGGCCTGGGAGCCCGAGTTGCCTCCCGAGGAGATGATGAGCGGCACGAAGGCGCTGAGGAACACCGCCTGGGCGATGGCGTCCTGGTAGTGGGCCATGGCCGTGGCGGTGAACATCTGCCCCACGAAGAGCACCGTCAGCCAGCCCACGCGCTTGCGCAGCATGCCGGTGATGCCGATGTCCAGGTAGGGCGCCTCGAGGGCCTCCATACCGCCGATGCGCTGGATGTCCTCGGTGGCCTCCTCCTCGGCCGCGTCGAGCACGTCATCCACGGTGATGATGCCCACCAGCACACCCTGCGAGTCCGTCACCGGCAGCGCCACCCGGTCGTACTTCTCGAACATGCTGATGAACTCCTCGCGGTCCGCCGTGGCCGGGATGCTCACCAGCTGCCTGTCGTGGATGTCCGTCACCTTCGTGTCCGGACCCGCCAGCACCAGCGACGCCAGCCGCACGTCGTCCAACAGCCGGCCCTTCTCGTCCACGATGTAGAGCACGTGCAGCGTCTCGCGGCCCTGCCCGTGCGAGCGCACGTACGCCAGCGCCTCACCCGCCGTCAGGTTGCCCGGGATGGTGAGGTACTCCGGCGTCATGTACCGGCCGGCGCTCTTCTCCGGGTAGCCCAGCAGGTTGCGGGCCACCTTCAGCTCGTCCGGCGACAGCGAGGTGAGCAGCCGCTTCGTCACCTCGGCCGGCAGCTCCTCCAGCAGGCGGGTCCGGTCGTCCGGCGCCATCTCGTCCAGCAGGTTCTTCAGCTGCTCGCGGCCCAGCGTGACGACGATCTCCGACTGCTGGTGCGGGGGCAGGTACTCGAAGACGAGCGCCGCCATGTCGCGCGGCAGCAGCCGGAAGATGATGCCGCTCTCGTCGGCGGGCAGGTCCTCGAGCACCTCGGCCACGTCGGCTGGATCCATGTCCGAGAACGCATCCCGCAGGGCATTCCAGTCCTTGGCGGCGATGAGCGCGTCGAACTCGGGCTTCAGGAGGTTTCCCAGCATCACAATCTCCGCGCGCGGACGAGGCGGCGCATGGTGTATGAAACCCACCGGTTGGGGTATGGAAATCTGAGTCCGTTCCCCCGGAGGAGAAGATGGACAGGAAGGGCTCCCGGAAGAAGGCTCCCGGCCAGGCAGAAGACACCGAGCGCACGGAGGTCCAAGAGGCCCCGCGTCCCGAGCCGGCCCGGGCGGCGCCACCCGCCGCGCCCGCACCGCGCGTGGAACCGTCCCGCCGGCCCATCCCCACGGTGACGCCCTCGCGGCCCGCCCCGTTGCCCGGCCGCGCTCCGGCGGCCCCGAGCCCGGGCGCTCCCCGGAGCTTCTTCTCCCCCATCATCGAGGTGGGGGCGGACGAGGAGGTGGAGCACCGGCACTTCCCGCGCGCCCGGCTCGCCACGAACTTCGAGCTGTGGATCGATGAAGAGGGAGATCGGCGCTTCACCGCCACCCTGCGCTCGGCCAACGTGAGCGTGGGCGGGGCCTTCCTGGAGAGCTCCTTCTTCCTGCCCATGGACACCGAGCTGCGGGTGCGCTTCTCGCTGGAGGCGGGGGCGGCGCCGGTGGAGGCGCGGGCTCGCATCGTGCGCGAGCAGCGTCCGCGCCGCGAGGACGACCCCACCGGCTTCGGCATCCGCTTCGAGGAGTTCTACGGACAGACGGAGGTGTCGCTGGCACGCCTCTTCCTGGACATGCGGCTGCGCACCTTCGCCGAGGAGTACCTGCGCTCCAACCGCGCCCGCGGCCTGCCCAACGAGCTGGAGCGGGTGGTGGACGCGCTGGCCGCGTGGGAGCTCCTCAAGGCCAACAACCCCACGGACACCTGGCGCGGCGAGTGAGCCGCCCACGCGGAGACCCCCGTTGGAAACTCCGCGGGGGGCACTCCGCGCGGGCCGGGGCGGGGCCTACATCACCTTCTGGATCGCCGCCTCGATCTTCGCCTTGGGCAGGGCGCCGACGATCGTCCCCGCCACCGCGCCGTTCTTGAAGATGAGCAGCGTGGGGATGGAGCGGATGCCGTACTGCTCGGCGACCTGCTGGTTGTTGTCGATGTCGATCTTCGCGACCTTCACCTTGCCCTTGTACTGGGTGGCCAGCTCCTCGATCGCGGGAGCGATGGCCCGGCACGGGGCGCACCACGTGGCCCAGAAATCCACCAGCACCGGCTGGTCGGACTTGAGCACTTCCTTGTCGAATTCCGCGTCCCCGATGTTCATCACGTCAGCGCCTGCCATGGTGTCTCCTTCGGCGTGCAGCCAAGCAGAGGGGCGCGTGCTCTAGTACGTGCCCGGTGAGCCTGCAAGAACCCGCTACCAGGTCCTTTGCCTGCTTAGATGCGGCCGGGGCGGAAGCGTCGCAAGCCGTTCCGGGTCTTGATAGATGACGCTTCGGCTCGGGGCGATGAGGTGTAAGCTAGCGTGGTGATGAGGCTCTTCCTTCCCCAGACCCAGCTCGAGGAGTGGGCACTGGAGGACAAAGCGGACGTGAAGGACGGGGTGCTGGTGGTGACCGGTGAGGAAGGTGTGTACCCGGTGACACCCGCGGTGCACATCGTGCAGCTCGTCACCGGTGAGGATGACAACGACCTGGTGGCCCGGGTGAAGACCGAGGCCCAGCTCCAGGCCCTGGGGGCCGAGCAGATGGCCGACTCCGTGCTGCTCGGAGATACGGCATACGAGGTCGTCCCCGGTTATGTGGCCGAGGTCCCTTCTCCCTCGGATGCTGGCTCGGCGGACGGCAAGCCAGGCTCCGAGACGGATCTTCTCGCCGCCTTCCTTCTGAACAAAATGGGCTGACGTACTCGGTCCATCAGGTTGTCACCACCATGAACCACGCGCTGGTCTCCCTCGCCTGCCACGCCTATGTCGTCGCGGCGCTGGTCTACTTGGTCTACCTCGTCCGGCAGATGGACGCGCTCGCCACCGGCGGCCGTGTGCTGGTGGGCACGGGGCTGGCCCTGCACGGCGTGGCCCTCGTCGGGCTCTTCGGCGCGCAGGGAGGCCGTCCGGTCGGGGTGGCCCAGGGCTTCTCCACCTTCGCCTTCCTGCTGCTGGCCATCTTCCTGGTGGTGGACGTGTGCTACCGCAAGCCGGTGATCGGCGCCTTCATCACCCCGCTGGCGGTGGCCGTGCTGCTGCCGGGCCTGTTGTTGGACCGGGGACAGGTGCTGAGCCCGGAGGTGCAGCGGCCCCTGTTGCCGGTGCACATCACCATCGCCCTGCTGGGCGTGGCGGCCTCGGCGGTGGCCGCGGGCGTGGCGCTCATGTACCTGCTGATGGAGCGGCAGGTGAAGGGCAAGCGCTTCGGCCTGCTCTTCTCGCGCCTGCCCTCGCTGGAGTTCCTCGACACCCTCAACCGCCGGCTGGTGGTGGTGGGGTTCATCGCCCTGTCGGTGACGCTCGTCACCGGGGCCTTCTTCTCCAGCGCCGCGCCGGGCTTCTTCTGGACGTGGACGTCCAAGCAGATCGCCACGCTGGTGGCCTGGGCCATGTTCGCCGCGCTCGTGGGCGCCCGCTCCTTCGGCGGGTGGCGGGGTCGGCGTGTCGCGCTGTTGACCATGACGGGGTTTGGCTTGCTGCTGGTGTCCTTCCTCTCGTCGTATGACTTCATCCACGTGAGTGGGGGGTGGCGCTAGCCATGGAGTTCCTGTGCATCGGCCTGTCGCACCGGACGGCACCGCTCGGGGTACGTGAGCGGCTCGCGCTTCCGGAGGCCCGGCAGGTGGAATTGCTGCAGCGGCTGGCCCAGTCTCCCAACGAGGCGTTCCTCGTGTCCACCTGCAACCGGGTGGAGCTGTACCTGGCCGCGCCGGACATGCACCGGGTGCGCGAGAGCGCCCGCGAGGAGCTGGCGCAGCTGGGCGGCCCGGAGGCGCTGGAGCACCTGTACGAGCACCGCGGCGAGGACGCGCTGGTGCACCTCTTCCGGGTGGCGGCGAGCCTGGACTCCATGGTGCTGGGCGAGGCGCAGATTCTGGGCCAGGTGAAGGAGGCCTTCGAGAAGGGGCAGGGCGTGGGCGCGGTGCGCGGCGAGCTGACGCGCGTGTGCGCGGCGGCGTTCGGCTGCGCCAAGCGGGTGCGCACGGAGACGGCGATTGGCCGGGCCGCCACCTCCATGGCCAGCGCTGCCGTGTCGCTGGCGAGCAAGGTGTTCGACGGGCTGAAGGACAAGACGGTGCTGCTGGTGGGCGCGGGCGAGATGGCGGAGCTGGCCGCGCGTCACCTGAAGCAGGCGGGTGCCACGAAGCTGCTGGTGGCCAACCGGACGCTGGCGCGCGCCGAGGCGCTCGCGGCCGAGGTGGGCGCCACCGCGCGTCCCTACGAGGAGCTGTTCACGCTGCTGACGGCGGCGGACGTGGTGGTGTGCAGCACGGCGTCGCCGGTGCCCATCTTCACCAAGGAGAACGTGGGCGCGGTGGGCAAGGCGCGCAAGCACCGGACGCTCTTCATGGTGGACCTGGCCGTGCCGCGCGACATCGCCCCCGAGGTGGGGGAGCTGGACTGGGTGCACGCGTACGACGTGGACGACATCCAGAAGTTCGTGGCGGAGAACGCCGCCGCCCGCGCCGAGGAGGCGCAGAAGGCCGGTGTGCTGGTGGCCCAGGAGGTGGCGCGCTTCGTGCGCGACCGGGCCGTGCGCAACGGCGTGCCCGTGCTCGCCCAGCTGCGCCAGCGCGGCGAGGCCATCGCCCGGGCCGAGGTGGAGCGCACGCTCGCCACCATCGGTGACGGCCTCACGGACAAGCAGCGCAAGAGTGTCGAGGCGATGGCGCGTGCCATCGTCAACAAGCTGCTCCACGAGCCCACGGCGAAGCTGCGCGCGGTGGGCCCGGAGCACGAGGGCAACCGGCTGGCCGGTGCCGCCGCCGAGCTCTTCGGGCTCGAGGAAGCGGCCCCGTCCGCGGGGACGGCCGGCCCCAACGTCGTGGTCAACGGAGGCAAGGGATGAAGGCCGTACGCATCGCCACGCGGCAGAGCCCGCTGGCCCTCTGGCAGGCCCGGCACGTGGCCTCGCTGCTCTCCCAGGTGCACCCCGGACTGGAGTGCACCCTGGTGGAGATGACCACCGCGGGAGACCGCTTCCTCTCCGCGCCCCTGTCCACCGTGGGCGGCAAGGGCCTGTTCGTGAAGGAGATAGAGCAGTCGCTGCTCGATGGCCGCGCGGACCTGGCCGTGCACAGCCTCAAGGACATGACGTCCGTGCTGCCCGCGGGCCTGCTGCTGGCGGCCGTGCCCAAGCGGGAGGATCCGCGCGACGCGTTCTGCAGCCCGGCGGGCCTGTCGCTGGAGATGCTGCCCAAGGGCGCGCGCGTGGGCACGTCCTCGCTGCGGCGCAGCTGCATCCTGCGCGCCCGGCGGCCGGACCTGGAGATCATCAGCCTGCGCGGCAACGTGCAGACGCGGCTGGCGCGCACGCGCGAGCTGGGGCTGCACGGCGCGGTGCTCGCCTTCGCGGGCCTCAAGCGCCTGGGGCTGGAGACGGAGATCACCGAGGTGCTGCCCACCAGCGTGAGCCTGCCGGCGGTGGGGCAGGGGGTGCTCGCCATCCAGTGCCGGACCGAGGACGCCGGAGTGCGCGGCCTGCTCGCGGCGCTGGAGGACGACACCACGCGCATCGCGGTGACGGCCGAGCGCGCCTTCATGGCCCGGTTGGAGGGCGGGTGCACCGTGCCACTGGCCGGACACGCCACCGTGGAGGGCGGCACCGTCCACCTGCGAGGGCTGGTGGGACGGCCGGACGGCACGAAGGTGGTGGAGAGCGAGCGCAGCGGTCCGGTGGAGACGGCGCTCGCGGTGGGCGAGGCGCTCGCCGAGGAGTTGCTCTCGCGCGGCGCGGGGGAGATCCTCCGGGACTTCGGCCGCGCCACCCCCGTGCCGGAGTCCTGACGGGGACTGGGGCGGTGTTTGGACCGCCCTCATCCCTCCGGCGCGTTGAACTCCTTCACCAATCCCGCCTCATCGAGCAACGTACGCACCTGGTCGGCCAGAGCCACATGCGCCGGGTCGTGTCCGTCGAAGCGCTCCGGGGTGAGGATGACGAGCGTGCCCTTGTCCTCCACGGACTCGGTATGCACCGGCTCCGGCAGCGGCGGCACCTGGCCCCAGTGACGCGAGAAGTACATCAGCCATCCCGTGCGGGGTGGCCCCACGGGCTCGTTACGCAAGGACTGATAGGCATCTGAAAAGACTCCACCCCAATCCGGCTCCCACGCCAGCGCCATCGCGCGCATCACCTGGCCCAGGACACGTGCGGTGAGAACGCGCTCCAATCCCAGTTCCTCTTTGGGCAGGTAAAGAAGGCAATTGTTCGGTGGAGTCGCGGCGTCCGAGCCACAACCGAGCATGGCCATCCCGCCAAGCGCCTGCTCCTCGTGCCCCGTCCATGCACTGAAGCTGAACCCAAATGCCCCCTCATTGTACTTCCTGCGCCTGAAGAATCGCAGGAAGGTCTCGTAGGTAGGTTCGAATTGAAGTTGCAGTGCCTTCTTGCGTGAGTCCGCCTGCTCGAACCAGCGTGCATAGATGGGATCGCATTGCGACAGAAGATTGAAAAAGGCTTCGGTGCGTCGGGCACAAGCTTCGATGGGCTCCTTGCGACGTACCCAATAGACGGCGGCGTAGTATTTGTCTGTGGTGCGTGACATGATTCCCGAGCGATTACGGAGCAGTGTAGACCACGTCAATCCCCTTGATGTTGTTCGCCTCGAACAGCTTCTTGAGAATGCCGGCCATCCGCGGCTCCGCTACGTGCCAGCGAATGGGGATTCCGTTGGCCACCTGCTCTTGCCGCCTGGCTTGTCTGACGAGCCGCCTCGCTCCCTGAAAATACTTCTTGGGTTCGAGGTCGGCATCGAAGTGCTTGTCGTAGCCCAGGCCCTTGGTCTCCTTCAGGACGCGCTGGTTCAGGTCGAAGCCATCGAAGTCGGCCTTCTCGCCGTTGCGCCACACGCGGTACACCCAGCCCGCGGGCGCCCTCGTCACCTTGTGCTGGAAGGCGCGTGAGCGCGGCGACATCCGCTCATTCTTGGGCACCCACTGCCCCGGCCCGCCTACCGGCGGCACCCAGCCTCCACCTCCGCCCGAGCCCACCTTGGCCAGGTGCAGGCCCCAGGCGACGCTCAGTCCCTGACCCGCCACCGCTACGGCCCGCCCGGGCACCGCCACCAGCCGCAGCACCAACTCGCCCCGCTTCGTCAGCGTCAGCAGGGGCACCGGCAGCCGGCCGAGCTTCTCGCCCCACGTCACCGCCTTCACCGCACCCGCTCCCGAGGTACCCACCGTCAGCAGCGCGTTCGCCAGCAGCCGCGACACCTCTCGCACCTGCTCGCCCCGTGGCCTCTGG
>NZ_DBNGVP010000216.1:0-24055 GCF_057119385.1 Archangium sp.
GGATGCCTACGACCGCTACGTGCACGAGCAGGGCGGGCGGGACAAGCTCGTGCTGGTGGGCAGCAACGGCGGCATGCTGCACGCCTTCCACAACGGCAAGAAGACGGGCTTCGACCCGGTGGCCAACATGGCCGAGTACGACGAGGGCACCGGCGAGGAGCTGTGGGCCTTCATTCCTCCGGACATGCTGGCCAAGCTGCGGCCCAACATCGGCAAGCACGCCTACTTCGTGGACGGCACGCCCATGGTGCGCGAGGTGTGGCTGGACGGGGTGGGCGCCTCCGGAGACGCGGAGGCGGACGGGAAGAAGCAGGCCAGCGAGTTCCGCACGGTGGCGGTGGTGGGCACGGGCACGGGCGGGGTGCACCGCTTCGCGCTGGACGTGACGGCGCTGATGAAGAGCCCGGGGGCAGCACAGCCGGGCCGCCCGCCCCACCAAAGGGGGGACTTCCTGTGGATGTGGCCGCAGCCGTGTGACGCGCTCGCGCTCCAGCTGGGCGAGAGCGATGGGCACTTCGCGCCGAGGCCTCCGCCGATCGGCCCGGTGGCGCTGGCGGATCCAGAGGGCCCGTGGCGCGTGGCGGGCAAGCCGGCCCGCGAGGACTGGGTCGTCTTCCTCAATGGCGGGTATGACCGCTCCCAGAACCGTGGCCGGGGCCTGGCCATGGTGGACATGAAGACGGGCGAGACGCTGTGGAGCTTCTTCCACGGCGACGGCAGCACGCGCTCCGAGCACCTGCGCCACCCCTTCGCGGCCAGCGTGGCGATGATGGACATTGGCGGCGAGCTCAGCTCCAAGCCGGACGGAGACCTGCTCTTCGACACGGCGACGGTGGCGGACTACGGGGGCCAGGTGTGGACGGTGCGCTTCTGGCAGCCCGGGGAGCGGCCGGCGGGGGGAGGCCAGGTGGCCAACTGGTTCGCCGCCCGGGCCTTCCAGGTGAAGCCCCCGGACACGGTGGAGAGCCCCGATGCCGACACGGTGCGGCCCGCCTTCAGCTACATGACCTCCAACACGGTGCAGCCGGACACGGGCTACCTGCGCACCTTCGTGGGGACGGGGGACCGCTACAACCTGGCGGAGAGCGGCGGGACGACGTGCCGGCTCTCCAACCCGCTGGGGTGCGCGCAGCTCGGCTGCCGCGCGAGCCAGAGCGTCACCGTGCAGCGCGGCGGCTCGACGCTCTGGAGCGCCAGCACCACCTACGAGGGCTACAAGTACACGCCGGAAACGCCCACCCCGGCGACGGAGGGGGGCACCTGCGGCTCGACGAAGGTATCGCTGGACTGGGACTACGACGCGGCCAACGGTTGCACGGCGAGCAGCGCGGGGCGGCTGGAGTACACCTGTGACGCCAGCGGCTGCCGGGTGACGAAGGACGACTGGGTGCCCGTGGCGGCGACGAAGCCGCTGCCGGCCACCAGCGTCAACCGCTTCTACGGCTTCTGGAGCTACGGGGTGAAGAAGGCGCGCACCTTCGACACGGCGGCGGCGGCCACGGCGTACGAGGCCGGCATGCTGACGGAGGACTCCCTGGTGGACGTGTCCCAGTTCGGGGCGGACGGCCGGGTGACGACGGGCGAGAAGGAGGCCGGCTCCCTGGAGGCGGGGTGGTACGTGCGGTACCGGGCCCCCCGGGAGCAGACGGGGAGTGGGACGTCCATCGTCAACGGATGCGTGCTGTGGAACAGCTTCGAGCCCGGGGCGTCGGGGGGGATGTGCGCGGCCTCGGGGGGCCACAGCGCCCGGGTGTACCAGGCCGGCTTCGTGGGGGGAGCGGCCCACTGCGCCGAGGGCTTCGCCACGGTGGCGGGCACGGCGGGGGGGCGCACCTGGAAGCGCTTCGAGGAGCGGAGCGTGATGGCGGCCCCGGCGGACCCGGTGCCCCAGAGGGGCCTGGAGACGGTGGACATCCTGCTCAACGAGCCGGGGACGGGCCCCCGCCGGCTGGGGGTCTCCCTGGAGAACGAGGCCCTCCAGTCCCTCTACCAGCTGGAGCTGGACCGTTCCGGCCATGACTGCCGGCACGAGGCCACCCGCTGCGAGTAGCCCGCAACCATTGATTCCGGGCGGGGGCTGGCGTAGGCAACGGCCCTCACTCATTTTCGAAGGATTTCAAGCAGATGGCCGAGAAGCTGGCACCGCGCGAGAAGGGCTTTTCCGAGTGGTATGTGGACCTGGTCCAGAAGGCGAAGCTCGCCGACTACTCGGACGTGAAGGGCTGCATGGTCATCCGGCCCAATGGCTATGCCATCTGGGAGAACATGCAGCGCGTCCTGGACAAGATGTTCAAGGACCTGGGCCACAAGAACGCCTACTTCCCGCTGCTCATCCCCGAGAGCTACCTGAAGAAGGAGGCCGAGCACGTCGAGGGCTTCAACCCGCAGCTGGCGGTGGTGACGCACGCCGGTGGGGCCAAGCTGGAGGAGCCCTACGTCATCCGGCCCACGTCGGAAACCATCATCAACCGCAGCTTCGCCAAGTGGATCCAGAGCTACCGGGACCTGCCGCTGCTCATCAACCAGTGGGCGAACGTGATGCGCTGGGAGATGCGCACGCGCCTGTTCCTGCGGACCACCGAGTTCCTCTGGCAGGAGGGCCACACCTGCCACGAGACGGAGGACGACGCGGAGAAGGAGACACTGCAGATGCTGGAGGTGTACCGGAAGTTCGCCGAGGACTACATGGCGATGCCGGTGATGACGGGGCGCAAGACGGAGTCGGAGAAGTTCGCCGGCGCGCTGCGCACGTACAGCATCGAGGCGATGATGCAGGACAAGAAGGCGCTGCAGGCGGGCACCAGCCACAACCTGGGGCAGAACTTCGCCAAGGCCTTCGACACGATGTTCCAGGGCCGGGACGGCAAGCAGCACCACGTGTGGCAGACGTCGTGGGGCGTGTCCACGCGCCTCATCGGCGGGCTCATCATGACGCACTCGGATGACACGGGTCTCATCGTGCCGCCGCGGCTGGCGCCGACGCACGTGGTGATCATCCCGATCGCGGGCAAGGCGACGGACGCGGAGAAGACGCAGGTGATGGAGAAGTCGCACGCGCTGGCGGCGGACCTGAAGAAGGCGGGCCTGAGCGTGGTGGTGGACGACGACGACACGAAGAGCCCGGGCTGGAAGTACAGCGAGCACGAGCTGATCGGCACGTGCCTGCGGGTGGAGCTGGGTCCGAAGGATCTGGCGAAGGGCTCGTGCGTGATGGTGCGCCGGGACGTGAAGCAGAAGGAGTTCATCCCGCTGGACCAGGCGGTGGGCAAGGCCCAGGAGATGCTCGAGCAGATGCAGACGTCGCTGTTCGAGAAGGCGAAGAGCTTCCGGGACGCGAACACCTTCGAGGTGAACAGCTACGAGGAGATGAAGGAGAAGGCGGACGCGGGGTTCCTGCTGGCGCACTGGAATGGGGACCCGAAGGTGGAGGCGCGCATCAAGGACGAGACGGGCCTGACGACGCGCAACCGGCCGTTCGCGCTGAAGCAGGAGGCGGGCAAGTGCGTGGTGACGGGAGAGCCGTCGCCGGGCCGCATCGTCTTCTCCAAGGCGTACTGAGGAAGACCATTTCCCCTCTCCCCTCGGGAGAGGGACGGGGTGAGGGTGCGGCGGGCCCCGGGCCGTCCCCTGCCCCCCACTCCGGACCGCATCCGCGTCACGCCTTGCGGCCGTCCGCGGGAACCCAGGCCCCACACCGCTCGCACTTCGTCTCGTAGCGGGGCATGTCGGCCTGACAGTGGGGGCACGGGCCGGCGAGCACGTGCTTCGCGTCCACGCCGGGGGCGGTGCTGCCGCAGCTCGGGCAGGCGCCGAGCTCGGCGGCGTAGAGGGCCTGACAGCTCGGACAGGACACACGCCCGAGCGCCCCGGCCTTCGCCTCCAGCCGCACCAGCTCCGGGTAGTGCGCCTCGAGCTCGGCCGAGCTCATCCGGTCCTCCTCGGCCGCCGGAGACCAGATGATCTCCAGCACGTCCACGGGCTCGCCCGAGGTCTGCGCCTGCAACAGCTCGAGCAACGCCTGGGCGGAGACCTCGGAGGGCAACGAGGAGGGAAGACCCTTGCGGCCCATCAGCAGGCTCACCACCACCAGGCCCTGGCCCTCACGGGAGCGGGCGCGCTCGCCGTCCCCCTCCTCGCGCCGCTCGCCGCGGACGAGCTCCTTCGAGTACCGGCCCCGCAGCTCCGACGCGAGCTCGAGGAAGCGCGCCTGCGCACGGCCGAGCCGCAGCGACTCTCCCGTCCAGCAGGCGTACCGCGCGTGAGGCAGGGAGCGCTCCAGCGCGTAGATGACCTGGTCCAACGAGTCCTGCAGCGAAGCGTACCGGAAGCTCTCGGCGATGTTCGCGAGCTCCTTCTGCACCACGGCGCGCGCGCCCCAGTCGAAGGCCACGCTCACCCGCACGATGTGGGCGACCCCGAAGAGCTCCGAGAAGGAGGGAAGGCGCAAGGACCAGGAGGCGCTGGAGGACTTCGCCGGCCCCGGGACGAGGAGCCGGGAAGGGAGGGCGACGAACCCGACGAAGACGAGCAACGCGAGCAGCCCATGGGGCCAGAAGAACCGCTGGAGCGGACCGGGAGGCTCGAACGCGGCCCGCTCGTCCGGCTCCAACACCACGACCCCCGCCTGCCTGTGGGAGGCGAGCCACTGCTGCTCTCGCGCCTCCCACTCGGCCCGCTCCTGCTCGCGCCGGGCGCGCTCCATCGAATCGAGGAGCCGCTCCTCGGCGGTGGGCTCGCGCTTGACCGCGGGAGACCGCTGCCGGGTGGACTTCTCCTTCTTCTCGCCGAACAGGGAACCCGAGCCGCGGCCATTTCCCGACGAGCCACCGGACGAGCCGGAGGACGAGCTCCCGGATGAGCCGCCCCCGAAGCTCCCCCCGCCGAAGCTTCCACCCGTGGACTGAGCCCGGGCCGAGCAGGCCACCAGCAACACCGTGACGAAGAACCACCGCATGCGCATAGACTAGCACCGGACGGAAACCCGGCGGAGCGCATACACATGGGCGAGCGGATGTTCACCGGCAGCTTGTTCGCGTTCATCACGTGCTTCACCTCCTTCATGTTCCTCAATGACGCGTGCGAGGTGGACCGCTACCCCCAGCGCCACGTCGAGCGCATCCACCAGCGGGAGGTCGCCGCCGCCGAGTCACTCGGATTCCAGCGCGCGGCGCCGGAGCAGGTGGAGGCCACGTCCACGGAGCAGCGGGTGATCCGGCTCGGGAAGGAGGAGTGCGTCGCGGTGGTGGCCAGCGCATCGGGGAGGGATACGGGCTGGAGCCTCTCGCTGCGGCCGAGCGACACCTCGGACCGGCACTCCGATTGGGCCCGGCACGAGAGCAGCAACGGCCCCGTCCACCACGTCCAGGCCTGCACGCACGAGCCCGTCGAGCTGCGCGCGCAGATGAATGTGTTCTCGAAGGGCGTGCGGACGGAATGGACCGTGCTCACCGCGCCCTCGGAGCGCGTGGGAGGCAACGCCGGGCTCAACCGTGGGTGGGTTCCGCTCGACGCTCCCCCGCGAGCGGAAGAGCCCGCCCCCACGGTCCAGACTCCGCCGCCCTGACCCGCGCGGAGATGCCCGTCTAGCGCTGTGCGGCCCGGGCGAGCCGCTCGGACAGGCGGCGCAGGTGCTCGTGCACCCGGCAGCGCTCCGCATCCAGCTCCTCGATGCGTCCCGCCACTCCGGACAACCGCTCGGACACCACCCGCGCGGGAGCCTGCACCGTCACCCGCGCGCGGAACCGGTACGCCTCCGTCGAGACCGCTTGTGACACATTGCCTCGATGGCGCCGGCCTGACCGGCGTCCAGGTCACCTCCCTCGACGGGCTCCACAATACCTGGGAGCAGCTCGCCGTGGCGCCGTACGTGAGTCCCTTCTCCGCCGCGCCGCGCGCCTGAGCGGGGGGCTCGCCCTCACCCCGTGGCGCGAAGCGCCTTGCTGGCCGGGACGAAGGTGGCCACGGGCTCCTTCTTGCCGGCCACCGGGAGCGGCTCCGCGGCCTCGAAGTGGAACTCGCCGCCGCAGCGCGACAGGGTCGCCTCGGACACGAGCATGGGCACGCCCACCTTCTTCGTCAGCCCCTCGATGCGGCTGGCCAGGTTCACCGCGTCCCCAATCACCGTGTACTCGCGCCGCTGCTCCGGGCCCACGTCCCCCACCACCACCCGGCCCGTGTGGATGCCGATGCCGATGCGCAACGGCTCCTCGCCCCGCTCGCGGCGCTCGGCGTTGAGCGTCTCCAGCGCCTCCAACATGGCCAGCCCACACGCCACCGCCGCCTGCGGATGGCCCTCCATCTCCAGCGGCGCGCCGAAGTACGCCAGAATCCCGTCACCGATGAACTTGTCGAGCGTGCCCCCGTGGCGGAACACCACCTCCACCATGCGCGCCAGGTACTCGTTGAGCAGGCGCACCACCTGGGGGCTCTCCATCTGCTCGGACATGGAGGTGAAGCCGCGGATGTCGGCGAAGAGCAGCGTCACCTCGCGGTGCTCGCCCACGGACTCGTTGGTGCCGCGCTCGGCGATGCGGCGGGCCACCTCGGGCGAGAAGTAGCGGCCCAGGCGGTTGCGGCGGATTTCCTCCCGGCTCACCTCGCGCACCAGCCCGCGCACCTGGCGGCTGGCCAGGGAGGAGATGGCCGCGACGATGAGCAGCACCAGCACCACGCCCGAGACCCTGCCCACCGTGATGAGCTCCAGGCGGGACATCAGCCCCAGTTGCAGGAGGCACGCGAGCACGGCGGCGGCGCCCACGCTCACGGACGAGTCGCTCAGGGTCGCCACGCCCATCACCATGCAGCCGGCGGCGCAGACCGTCAGTCCGGCCGTGAACGAGCTGTCCGGCGAGGCCTCCAGCCCCAGGAACTGGATGAAGAAGAAGAGGGGCATGTCCACCAGCAGCAGGCCCAGCTCGGGCCGCCGGAGCAGCACCGGGAGGAACCCGCTCCCCAGCCACAACCCCACCGCGAGCAGCAGGTGGAAGGCCACCGCCTTCAGGGGCACGCTCCAGTCGAACGTGAAGGCCACCAGCCACCAGGCCAGCACCACCTGGACGCGCAGGCGGTACGTCCAGCGCCCCACCCGGGCGCGCTGCGCATCGAACCGCTGCTGGAGGAGCTCGTCGAAACGGGAGGAATCCATGGCGTCACCCCGTGGCGCGAAGTGCCCCACGGGACGGGACGAAGGTGGCCACCGGCTCCTTCTTGCCGGCCACCGGCAGCGGCACCGCGGCCTCGAAGTGGAACTCGCCGCCACACCGCTCGCGCGTGGCCTCGGAGACGAGCAGGGACACGCCCACCTTCTTCGTCAGCCCCTCGATGCGGCTGGCCAGGTTCACCGCGTCTCCAATCACCGTGTACTCGCGCCGCTGCTCGGGCCCCACGTCTCCCACGACGACGCTGCCCGTGTGCAGCCCGATGCCGATGCTCAACGGCTCCTCGCCCCGGGCGCGGCGCTCGGCGTTGAGCACCTCCAGCGCGTCCAGCATGGCCAGCCCGCACGCCACCGCCGCCTGCGGGTGCCCCGTCAGCTCCAGCGGCGCGCCGAAGTACGCCAGAATCCCGTCGCCGATGAACTTGTCGAGCGTGCCCCCGTGGCGGAACACCACCTCCACCATGCGCGCCAGGTACTCGTTGAGCAGGCGCACCACCTGGGGGCTGTCCATGCGCTCGGACAGGGAGGTGAAGCCGCGGATGTCGGCGAAGAGCAGCGTCACCTCGCGGTGCTCGCCCTGGGCGCCGTCGGAGGTGGCGCCGGCCTGGAGGATGCGGCGGGCCACCTCGGGCGAGAAGTAGCGGCCCAGGCGCGTGCGGTGCGTCTGCTCCTGGGACACCTCGAGCACCAGCTTGTACATCTGCCGGCGCGTGTACCGCGCCGCCACGGCCGCCAGGACGAGCACCAGCGTCACACCCGGGAGGTTGTCCGTCACGCTCCGGCCCGTCTCCCGCACGAGCGCCGTCTCCAGGCCGATGCCGAGCAGGGTGGCCACGGCCAGCGACAGGCGCGAGCCGCCCAGCAGCGCCATCAGCATCACCAGGATGATGTAGACGCCCACCGTGAAGCCGGCGAGCACCTGGCCGTTGATGGCGAGGGCCGCCGCCGGGGCCTGGATGACGAAGACGGCGGGCATGTCGAGCAGCAGCACGACGAGCTCCGGCCTGTGGCGCAGCAGCGGCACGAAGCGGACGCCCGCCCACAAGGCCAGGGAGATGAGCACGTAGGCGCCCACGCTCGTGAGGTGCATGGTCCAGTCGAAGACGAACGCACAGGCGAGCCAGCCCAGGGCACCCAGGGCGCGGAAGCGGTACACCCAACGCCCCATGCGCACGCGCTGTGCGTCGAGCCGCTGGCGAAGGATGTCGTCGAGGACGGACTCGGTGACGGACTCGGTGGACACGGGCCGGGGAGGCTAGTCCAGCGCCCGCGCGTTCTCCAGAGAGGGGCGGTATGGGCTATCCTCGGCAGCCGGATGGCGAGCTTCGGTCATGTCGCGGTGGGAATGGCGCTCGGACGCCTGGGCGTGGGGCAGGCGGCCCCGAGGCGCGTGGGCCTGGCCATGCTGGGGATGTCCGCGCTGGCCATGCTGCCGGACGCGGACGTCATCGCCTTCGCGCTGAGGATTCCCTACGCGGCGACGTGGGGGCACCGGGGGGCCTCGCACTCGGTGCTGCTCGCGGCGGCGGTGGCGCTGGGGGTGGCGGCCGGAACGCGGCTGGCGCGGGGGCCGGCCCTGAAGGCGGGGCTGCTCACCCTCGCCGCGCTGGGCAGCCACGGCCTGCTGGACGCGATGACCACGGGGGGCCTGGGCGCGGCGCTCCTCTGGCCACTGGACGACACCCGCTACTTCTTCTCGCTGCGCCCCATTCCCGTGGCCCCCATCGGCGCGGGCATGCTCTCCCGGCGCGGCCTGTACGTCGTCCTCGTGGAGCTGCTCCTCTTCCTGCCCTTCTGGGCCTATGCCCTCTGGCCTCGCCGCCGCGCCTTCCGGCCAGGGGAAGGATGACGCCATGCGTCTCTTCGTCGCCGTCACCCTGGGGGAAGGCATCGAGTCCCAGGTCTCGGCCGCCCTCCCGCGCCTGAAGGCCCTGGCGCCGCACGCGCGCTGGGTGCCCCCGGCCAACCTGCACCTCACGCTGAGCTTCCTCGGCGAGGTGGAGGCCGAGCGGATGCCCGCCGTGAAGGACGTCCTCACCCGCGTGGGCCCGGCGCATGCCCCACTGGTGTTGCGCATCGAGGGCGGAGGCGCCTTCGGCTCGCCGGCCCACCCGCGCGTCCTGTGGGCGGGGGTGGGCGGGGACACCCAGGCGTTGGGGGCATTGCAGGCGGACGTGGCGGAGGGGTTGAAGCCGCTGGGCTTCGAGCCCGAGCACCGCGAGTACGCCGCGCACCTCACGCTGGCGCGGGCGAAGGTGCCCCGGGGAGACCGGCAGCTGGCCGGGTGCGTGCGCGCGCTCCAGGGCGAGAAATGGGGGGAGACGCGGGTGGACCGGCTCGTCCTCTTCGAGAGCCTGGGCGGCAAGTACCACCCGCGCGCCGAGGTCCCCCTGGGCGGCGGATGACCCCCCTCTGCCCCTGGGCCGGGGTGAGGGTCTCCCCTGGCCCCCTCCGTGCACCGGAAGACTCCCGAGGCGCGGTGCTCGCGCCCGAAAGGACCGGGTTTCCATGCGTTGGCTGAAGCTGTCGCTGCTGTCGCTGTCACTCCTGGCCCACACCGCGGCTGGCGCGCCACACCCGCTGGAGGGCGAGTTGAGGACGGGGGACCTCGTCTTCCACACCTCGCGCTCGCAGCAGAGCGCGGCCATCCGGGCGGCGACGGACAGCCCCCTGTCGCACGTGGGGCTGGTGGAGGTGACGGCCGGGGGCGTGTACGTGGTGGAGGCGGTGCAGCCGGTGAAGCGGGTGCCCTTCGCGAAGTGGAAGGCGCGCGGGGTGGGCGGCCGGCTCCTGGTGCTGCGGCCCGGGCAGCTCCCCGAGGCCCAGCGCGAGGCGGCCGTGAAGGAGGCGAAGCGGCACCTGGGCAAGCCCTACGACTGGCGCTTCGAGTGGGATGACCGGGCCATGTACTGCTCGGAGCTGGCGCGCAAGGCCTACTCGGCCGCCGCGGGCGTGGACTACGGGAAGATGGAGCGCCTGGGCTCCCTGAAGGTGAAGCGGCTGGGGCCGGCGCTCCAGCAACGCTATGGCGGAAAGGTGCCCCTGGACCTGGAGCTCATCACCCCGGCGAGCCTCGCCGCGGACGAGCGCCTCACGGTGGTGCATAACGACTTCCCCGAAGTCCGCTGAATGCCCAAAAGGAGGCATAATGGGGGGCCATGTCCCCCCGTCTCGTGCTCTTCGTTGGCCTCCTGGCCCTTCTCGGTACCGGCTGCCGCAACAACGACGGTGCGGTGAAGCTCACCGTCTCGTACACGGGCTTCAAACCCGGGTGCATCCGGGTGGGCGTGAAGGACGCACAAAGCGCGGGCGAGCCGCGCACCACGGAGCTGGCGGGCAAGGGCGAGCCCACGGGCGGCTCGGTGACGGTGGCCGCCTACCGTGAGTCCGGCTGGGGCACCACCCTCGCCGTGCTGGCCGAGGCCTTCGAGACGCAGTGCACGGGCACCCCGGTGGCCACCACCACCGAGACGGTGACCGTCAACCCGGGCAACGTGGCCGAGAAGGAGCTGACGCTGACGGCCACTGACGGGGACAAGGACGGGTACGTGTCCGTGGCCACCGGCGGCACCGACTGCGACGACGCCAACGCCGAGCGGAGCCCGGGCGCGCAGGAGCTGTGCAACGACCGGGACGACAACTGCGACGGCAAGAAGGACGAGAGCTTCGAGGTGGGCCAGCTGTGCGACGCGGCCGACAGCTGCAAGGGCGCCTGGACGTGCGCGACCCAGAGCACGCGCGCCTGTGTGTCCAAGCCGGGCCAGTGGCGCCAGGACGCGGACAACGACGGCCAGGGCTCCAAGGTGGGCACGGGCATCACCAGCTGCACCCAGCCGCTGGGCTACGTGGCCAACGACTTCGACTGCGACGACACCAACAACCAGCGCTACCGGGGCGCGCCCGAGCTGTGCAACGCGGCGGACGACGACTGCGACGGCAATGCGGACAACGGGCTGGCGCTGAACACCGACTGCACGGGCGAGGGCGGATGCGGGGGCAAGCGCGTCTGCGGCACGGATGGAGGTGTCCTCTGCAACAACCCCAAGCCCACCGTGCTGTACGCCGACAGCGACTCGGACACCTACGGCGCGGCGGACGCGGGCGTGACGAACTGCGGCCCCACCCGCGCCGGCTACGTCGCCAACTCCACGGACTGCGACGACACGCGGGCCAAGGTGAATCCCGGCGCGCCGGAGATCTGCGACTCGCTGGACAACAACTGCAACGGCACCCAGGACGAGGGCTACGCCGTGAGCATCGCGTGCAGTCCGGGCTACAACTGCCCGGGCACGACGGAGTGCGCCGCGGACGGCGGCACCCAGTGCACCTTCACCACCTCGCCTTCCACCTACTACCCGGACGAGGACCTCGACCTGCGCGGCAAGGCGGACGCGGGCGTGCTGACCTGCACACCGGACGCCGGCTACCTCCTCGCGGGCGGAGACTGCGACGACGGCAACCCCTTCATCTACACGGGCGCTCCCGAGCTGTGCGACCAGACGGACAACAACTGCGAGGGCACGGTGGACGAGGGCGGCGTGTGCCCGGCGGGCGGCCCGAGCTGGGTGGACCAGTCGACGGCCGGCGCGGACATCTGGCGCTCGGTGGCCCTGTTCGGGGATGGCGGTGTCTGGGTGGCTGGAAACGGCAATCGCCTGCGGCTGCGCGCCCCCGGGCAGACCAGCTTCCAGAACCTCGACGGGCAGTGCGCGGGCGACTGGTACGCGGCCTGGGCCCACCCGGTCACGGGAGAGGTCACCCTCGGCGGAGTCAACCGCCTCATTGGCCGCCGTACCGTTGCCGGCCCGGGCTGTGACGTCGGAACCGATGCCACGGACACCGACGTGCGAGGAATCGTCGGCGTTCCCCTGTCCGGTGGCGGCTTCGAGCTGCACGCCGGTGGCCAGTCCCGCACCGCCGTCAGCGATGGGAAGCTGATGTGGTGGAATGGCAGCACCGTCCTCTTCGATCCGCCCCCCCTGGTGGCCCCCATCTGGGACGTGCATGGCGTCTCGCGCGACGTGCTCTTCGCGGTGGGCGGCTACGACACCACCTCCGGCTCCTCCATCGGCGCTCGCGTCTACCGCTTCAAGAACGGCAACGATTGGGAGACCGAGAACGTCCAGGCCGTCACGGACGTGGATGACAAGCTGCGGGGCATCTGGGTGGTGAACCCGACGCTCGCCTACGCCGTGGGTGAGAAGAGCTCCGTGCTCATGTGGTCGAACGGAACCTGGAGCAAGCACTCGGCGCCGTCGGGCGAGGATCTGCTCTCCGTGGTCGCCTTCGGGAAGAACTCCATCTACGTCACCACGGATAGCGGGAAGGTCTACCGGTACAACGGGAGCACCTGGAGCTCGGTCTTGAGCACGGGCAATGCCCTGTACGACATCGCGGGCACCGGCCCCGACAACCTCTGGGTGGTGGGCGACAACGGGGAGATGCGCCGCTGGCCGCGGTGAGCGCGGGGCCTCAGGAGGGGCGCACGGCCACGACGAAGCGGCGGTGGAACAGGAAGGGCGTGCCGTGCGGGGCCGCCGGGTAGTCCTGGCGCAGCAGGGGCCGGAGGGTGTCGAGGAAGGCCTGGTCCTCGCCGGGGCCGAGCGCCGCGAGCACGGGCCGCAGCGTCGTGCCGAGCAGCCACTGCAGCACGGCGTCCTCGCCGGGGAGCACGTGGAGGTACGCCGTCTCCCAGGCATCCACGGAGAGGCCGAGCCCGGCGAGGTGGGACTCGTAGAAGGCGAGTGACTCCACGTGCCCGCGGCGCACGGAGGCGAGCGCGGGGGCGAAGCGGGGGAGCGCGCGCACCTCGTCGATGCGCCGGTGCGAGGGCTCCTCGAAGTTGGCGGGCACCTGGAAGGCGAGCACGCCCCCCGGAGCGAGCAGCCCCACCAGCCGCGAGAGCAGGGCGCCATGGTCGGGCAGCCAGTGCAGGGCGGCGTTGGAGACGAGCACCTCGAGCGGCGCATCGGGCTGCCAGCGCGCGAGGTCGGCGAGCTCGAAGCGGACGTGCGGGGGAACGGGGCGGCGGAGGGCCTCGGAGATCATCGACTCGGACGAGTCGACGCCGGAGACGCGGGCGCCGGGCCAGCGCTCGGCGAGGGTGAGGGTGAGGTCCCCCGTGCCACAGCCGAGATCGGCGACGAAGCGGGGAGCGGAGACGGGCACGCGAGCGAGCAGCTCGAAGAAGGGGCGTTTGCGCGCGTCGCGGAAGTGCTCGTACTGCTGGGGATCCCACATGGCGAGCCTCCGAGGAGCCGGAGCGCGCGAGCCGCCTCCACGCGTTGCCGGGGGACGACGAGGGGTATCGGTGGAGCGGGTGGCCCGGCGGAGGAAGGACTCACGCCGGGCAGCCAGGACACGCGGGCAGCGAGGCCTCGCGTGTCCCGGAGGGAGGGACTACCGGCGCGGCGTGGCGGTGCCGGCGTCGGTGGAGCCCGTGCCAGCGTCGGTGGAGCCCGTGCCGGCATCGGTGGTGCCCATGCCGCCGTCGGTGGTGCCCATGCCGCCGTCCGTGGAGGTGGCGGAGGTGGCCGGGGTGATGGCGGGGGGCGGGTTCACCAGCTCGAGCGAGGTGAGGAAGGCATCGGCCTGGGGAGCGCCGATGCTCGGGTTGAAGAGGACGAGCAGGGTGTAGAGGCGGGGCCCGACGAGGAAGTTGCGGGCGCGCACCTCACCGTTGTCCGAGGAGACGGTGAAGGACTTGCCGGGGTAGCCCTGGAGGGTGATGTCCTCCTCGGACTTGATGGTGCCCTTGAGCTGGTTGACGAGGCCGGTCTTGCCCTCGTTGAGGAAGGCGGAGGAGGGGTTGGCGGCGACGATCTTCTCGGGGTAGTCGGCGGTGCTGATGGAGTAGAGGACGCCGCTGGGGTCGGAGATGGTCCAGGCGGCGGTCTTCACCTTGCCACCGGGGATGGCGACCTCGCCGCGCTGGGGCTGGGGCTCACCGGGGAACATGACGTTGAAGCCCTCGGGAGCGGAGAGCTTCTGGAGCTGGGTGGCGGGCCGGGCCTCCTCGGCGGGAGGGGTGGTGCCGCCCTCGTTGACCTCCTCGACGGTGGAGGAACCACCGGCGGTGGTGGCGGCGCCCTGGTTGGCGCAAGCGGCACCGAGCAGGGAAATGGTGACGAAGGCGGCGAACAGTCGGGACAGCGATGACATATGTGCGAGTCCTGAAGGTTGGAGTGGAAGACGGATGGCGGCGGACCCTACGACGAGTCCCCCGCCGGTGCTACGGCGGAGTATGCGGAGTGACGGCTTTCACGAGGAACAATCCGTCACCGCTCAAGGGCACGACGTGATGGGCGTGGCGGGGTTACCGGTGTTGCGCGAGTCGTGCTGGTACTTGGGCCACGGAGCCGAGGTGTCCAGGCCCCGGCTGTCGACGACGAATGCGTACAGCTTGCCGCCCGCGGGGACGTAGAGAACGCCAGGACCGCTTTTAGGAGTTCCTCCACTGTCACGTGCGCAATCAAGTGTCAGCGAAGCACTCGTGGCACCGAGTGCCGAGAGGCCCCATTTGCTAGAAAGATTGGGAGTCGACCACGCCCCCACCTCTCCAGCCGTTGAGAGCGTATACAAAAGATTCCCAATTCCCAACACAGGTGCCGACTGGAATACTCCTGTATTAGGAACAAAGGTACCGACGCGCGTGCTTGTCAGATCATACTGCACCAGCCGGCCCTGGCTGCTCGCGGTCTCCTGGCCGAAATAAATTTTCCCATCGACGCCTGCAACAAACTGGTTGATACGACCAGTTGCTGTCTCCGGCAACGCACTTACCGTCCCGGGCGTTGAGCTAGGCTCACGCGGTACAGCGAAAAGCCCTCCCTGATCGAAATCTATACCACCACTGCCGATGACCCGATCACCAACAAGAGCCAATCCAAAAAGCCGCTGCGCAGAAGGATCAGCAGACCAACGCAAAGTGGCACCGCTCTCAACTACATACTTCACCATCCGCTTTGTTTCCGTCGGATAGTAAAATGCACCTGTGTTTTCGACCACCAAGCTTCCATTGGTCGTTAGGCTGGGCATAGTACGAGAGTTGTCGAGCCGCACGCACTCCAGGGTTTGAGAACCAACCGCATCCGGGCGGATACCAAAAGTACTTCCGTAATTATTCAGCACAAAAAGCCCGGTTTCGACGGGGCTTGAAGCTATCGTTGTATCCAACACAGCTGTCGCACCGACTACGGAAGCAGAAGCAGTCGAGAATGTGCATTGATGAACAATATCCCCGACTGCGCTATCAAGGGCATAAAGAGTGGCAGAAGAAGTCGAGCTACCCGCGACGTATACCAACTCCGAACTGCTATTCCATACGCCAATAGCAGGGCTGCCCAATACGGGTCCTACCGCTTTCTCCCACTTCTTTGAACCATCCTGGCCAAGTGCGAGCACTCTCCCTGCAGAGCCAGATTCTGTACCGAAATAGATGGTGCCCAATTGACCAACGGCCGGAGTGGATTTGATGCCACCCTGCGCGTCGAACGTCCACTTCCAGCGCGTCACATTGAAGGTTGCGGAGCCGCTACCTGAATTCCCGACCGTATCCTTGCCCTGGGCAGCGACGGTCATCGTGCTGCGGAAGGCATCAAAGGGAGGCTCCGACAGATTCAACTGAGCCACGCCGCAGAAGCCCGCGTCACAAGGCCCGCTTGACGCAGTCACAGCAACAGCAGGCGCGGTTCCTCCATCCGTACCCGTCAATGCAACTGTCACGGAGCTAGGATCCAGGCGCGGCTCGTTCGTCCGAACCTCCACCGGCACCACCTGGTCACGACGCCACGCCGTAGCGAAACCCGGCTCTGGATCCCCGTAGGTCGTCCCACCATCCGCCACGCCCGCATCCGCAGGGGGCACGAACACCACGAAAGCCGGCCCCGTCGTGTCCGCCGTCAAACTCACCGTGGTACTCGGGCCTCCAGTCGCCGGGTACGCCGCCGTCAGCCGGAACGCCCCCTCCCCCGCTGGCACCCACTCCGTGGAGTAGACACCGTCACTCCGCGTCACCGCTGTGAACGTGCCTCCCGTCCCACCGTCGCTCGCCACCACACTGAAGCTCAGCGTCTCGGGGAAGTTGCCCGCGAACCCCGTCCCCACCCGCAGCTCCGCCGTCACCGGCACCGGACCCGCGCCCACCACCCCGCCGTCTCCCGGCGTCACCACCAGCGCCGTGTACCGGGGGACGCAAACGTTCGCCAGCGTGCACGCCTGGTACGGCGCGCACGCCGGCTCGCACGCCCCCCCCTCCGCGCTCGCCGAGTAACACAGCTTCCGCTCCGGATCGCACGTTCCTCCGTTCGGACAATCCGCATCCGTCTCGCACACCCGAAGAGGTGCGGTGCATCCCGCGAGTGCCCCCAACAGCAGCACCGTTCCGAGGACCTTGCGAAGCATCACGCTCATCTCCCCAAACCCATTTGACGGCCCACCTCTGGTGGATAGCATGGTGCTCCTACTCGCGGAAGTTGCGCTCCCCTGGCCATCTCCACTCGATGACCATTCCGCGACCGACCTGTCCCTTCTCGGGGGTCTTCCGTGAAACCTCACCCCGCCCCGCGGCCCCTCCTCCTCGCGCTCGGCCTCCTGCTCGCTCCCGCCGCCTCGGCCCAGTCCGACTTCGTCGCCCTGCACCCGTGCGCCATCGTCGGCGAGAAGGACAAGAACAAGGTCCAGGACCACCAGGCCATCTGCGCCACCGAGATCGCCCGCGGCGACGTCCAGCTCGTCCCCTCCGACCAGGTCCGCGCCTTCCTCGACAAGGAGCCCAAGAAGTCCTGCGCTCCCTCCAAGAAGCCCGCCGAGTGTCTCGGCAGGCTCGCCACCGCCACCCAGGCCAGCCGCGCCGTCCTCATCACGCTCGACCCCGGCCAGCTCACCCGCGTCTCCGGTCTCGTGGTGAACCCCCGCGGCGAGGTGGTCGATCAAAAGAGCATCCAGATCCGCAGCCGCGGCCAGCCCCAGGCCGAGCTCATCCGCACCGCCATCACCCGCCTGCGCGAGCAGCTCAACCTCGTCCCCATCAAGGTCACGCCCCTCGTCGAGCAGCCGCCTCCTCCGCCGCTCGTGGCCACCACGCCCCCGCCCGCCCAGGAGCCCACCCCCCTGGTCCCGGCGCCACTGGCCGAGGCGCCCACCCCGTCCGCCCCGCCTCCGGCCATCGTCGTGAGCCAGCGCGCCACGAGCGACGGGCGTACCTGGAAGACCCCCGCGGCCTATACGTCCGCGGGCGCGGGTGTCGTGGCGCTCGGCCTCGCGGGGTACTTCGCCGTCAGCGGCAACAACGCGATGATCGAGTCCAACAAGCCCTACGCCAACGACCGCTACCCGCCCCAGTCCGAGCTGGCCAACATCAGCCAGTTGCGTCAGCAGGCCACCACCCAGCGCATCCTCGCGGGCGTGAGTGCCGGCGTGGGTGCCGCGCTCGTCGGTACGGGTGTGTATCTCTGGCTCAATGACCGGAAGGCGCCTCCCGCTCCGGGTGTCGCCGCCCTCTCGGTGGGCCCTGGCGGGGTGAGCGTCCTCGGCGTCCTGCCCTGAGGCGAAGACCCTCACCCCAACCCTCTCCCAGAGGGAGAGGGAGTGAGGGTTACTCGCCCAGGTAGGCCTTGCGGATCTCCGGGCTCTCCAGCAGCGCCTTGCCCGGTCCTTCCATCACCACCTCGCCCGTCTCCAGCACGTAGCCGTAGTGGGCGAAGTTCAACGCCAGGTGCGCGTTCTGCTCCACCAGCAGGATGCTCACGCCCGCGGCGTTCACGTCCCGGAGGTTGCGGAAGATCGTCTCCGTCACCTGCGGCGCCAGCCCCAGCGAGGGCTCGTCCAGCAGCAGCAGCTTGGGCCGGCTCAGCAGCGCGCGGGCAATCGCCAGCATCTGCTGCTCGCCTCCCGACAGCGTCCCCGCCAGCTGCTTGCGCCGCTCCTTCAGCTTCGGGAAGAGCGCGTAGCTCTTCTCCAGGTCCGCCGCGATGCCGTCCGCGTCGCTGCGCAGGTACGCGCCCAGCTCCAGGTTCTCCAGCACCGTCAGGTTCGGGAAGATGCCCCGGCCCTCGGGCGCGTGCGCCATGCCGCGCGGCACCAGCGTATGCGCCTTCGCGCCCGTGGTGTCCTCGCCCCCGAAGGAGATGCGCCCACCCACCGGCTTGAGCATCCCGCTCACCGCCCGCAGCGTGCTCGTCTTCCCCGCCCCGTTGGCGCCGATGAGCGCCACCACCTCGCCCTTGCCCACCTTCAGCGTCACGCCCTTGAGCGCCTGGATGGCCCCGTAGGACACCTTCACCCCGTCCACCGTCAGCAACGGCGCGAACTCCTGGCGCGCGCCCAGCACCTTCACCTGTGCCTCGCTCACGCCGCGCCTCCGTGCGACTCCAGGTAGCTGTCTCCCAGGTACGCCTCGATGACCTTCCGGTCGCTGCGCACCTCGGCCGGCGCGCCCCGGGCAATCGTCTCGCCGTGGTCCAGCACCGTGATCTTCTCGCAGATGCCCATCACGAGCTTCATGTCGTGCTCGATGACGAGAATCCCCAGGTCGAACTCGTCCCGGAGCTTGCGGATGAGCACCATCAAATCCGCCTTCTCGCGCGTGTTCATGCCCGCCGCCGGCTCGTCCAGCAGCAGCACCTTGGGCCGCGTGCCCAGCGCGCGCGCAATCTCCAACCGCCGCTGCTCACCGTAGGGCAGGTTGCGCGCCTCCTCGTCGCGGCGGTGCGCCAGGCCCATCACCTCCAGCAGGTGCTCGGCCTGCCGCGTGAGCTCGCGCTCCTCGGCCTGGAAGCCCGGCGTCAGCAGCAGTGCCCGCCACCAGTCGCGGTAGTTGCTCAGCGCCCCGCGGAACTTCGCGCCCAGGCCCACGCCCTCCGGGTGCAGCGCCGCCTGGCCCCGGCACGCCACCTTCACGTTGTCCAACGCCGTCAGCGCCCGGAACAGGCGGATGTTCTGGAAGGTGCGCGCCAGTCCCAGGTGGTTGATTTGGTGCGGCAGCCGCCCGTTCACCCGCTGCCCGGACACGCGCACCTCGCCCTGGGTGGGCTGGTACACGCCCGTCAGCACGTTGAACGCGGTCGTCTTGCCCGCGCCGTTGGGGCCGATGAGCCCCTGCAGGTCTCCCTTGTGGATGGCGAGGTTGAAGTCCGAGAGCGCCTTGAGGCCTCCGAACTGGATGCTCACCCCCACGGCTTCGAGCAGCGGGCCGCTCATCACATCCCCTTCCGGCGGCGAGGAATCCATCGCGGAACCACTTCCCACAGCTCCTTCGTGCCGAACAACCCCTGCGGGCGCGACAGCATCAGCACCACCAGCAGCAGGCCGTACACGGGCATGCGGATCTGATCCACCTGCTGCGCCAGGGTGCTCTCGGAGCCGAACGCGCTGAAGGCCGAGCGCAGGCCCTCGGGCAGCAGCGTGAGGAACACCGCCGCCACGATGGCGCCCGTGGTCGAGCCCAGCCCGCCCAGCACCACCATCACGACGATCTCCATCGACTTCACGAAGGTGAAGGAGCCCGGGTTGATGATGGGCACGAAGTGGGCGAACAGCCCGCCGGCCACGCCCGCGAAGAAGGACGAAACGACGAAGGCGCGCACCTTGTAGCCCGTGGTGTTCACGCCCATGGCCTCGGCGGCCACCTCGTCCTCGCGGATGGCCCAGAGGCTGCGGCCGTGGCTGGAGCCGGCAATCCGGCGCGCCACCAGCACCACCAGGAACACCCAGAAGCCCACCATGGCCACCGAGGACGTCTGGGGGATGCCACTCAGGCCCAGCGCCCGTCCGAAGGCCTCGGTGTTCGTCACCGCCACGCGGATGATCTCCCCGAAGCCCAGCGTCACGATGGCCAGGTAGTCGCCCCGGAGACGCAGGCTGGGCAGACCCACCAGGAAGCCGGCCAGCGCCGCGGAGATGCCGCCCACCAGCAGCGCCACCACGAGGAACACCTGATCACTCACCGCCACCGGCAGGAAGGAGAGGGCCACGTCCTTGAGCGCCAGCGACGTGACACCGGCCAGGTAGGCCCCCACCGCCATGAAGCCCGCGTGGCCGATGGAGAACTGGCCCGTCATCCCGTTCACGATGTTGAGGCTCACCGCGAGGATGATGTTCACCGCCATGATGGACAGCAGGTAGTTGGCGAACGGCGAGTTGCTCAGCAGCCAATCCAGCACGAGCAGCACCGGCACGGCCACCAGCACGGGGAGGATGCCCCGGAGGGAGGCGGGGACCCCCGAGGGAGTCCCGGAACCAGAGACAGCGGAAGCGGTTTGCATGGGCGGCGTCAGACCTTCTCCGCCGCGACCCGGCCGAAGAGACCGCCGGGCCGGACGAGCAGCACGAGGATGAGGAAGCCGAAGGCCACCGCGTCACGCCAGGTGCTCGCCGCGTAGCCCACCACGAACTCTTCCACCAGGCCCAGCAGCAGCCCGCCCACCATGGCGCCCGGCACGTTGCCAATACCCCCGATGACCGCCGCCACGAAGGCCTTCAGGCCCACGTACAGCCCCATCAGCGGGCTCACCGACGTGTCCTTGATGGCGTACAGCAGGCCGGCGCCCGCCGCCAGCGCGCTGCCGATCATGAACGTCACCGAGATGACCCGGTCCGTGGGGATGCCCATCAGCGCCGCCACGCGATGATCGAACGAGACCGCCCGCATGGCCCGCCCGAAGCGCGTGCCGTACACGAGGTACTGCAGGCCCGCCATCAACCCCACCGCCAACACCAGGGAGATGACCTGCCAGTTCCACACCACCACGTCCGGGAACTCGGGGTCGCCCAGGGTGAACCACTGCGCGGGCTGGATGATTTGAGGGAAGGCGCGCGGCGCCGAGCCCGGCAGGAAGCCGATGTCGAGCTGGAAGCCGTACGAGAGCGTGAACGAGATGCCGATGGCGGTGATGAGCGCGGTGAGCCGCGGCTTCTCGCGCAGCGGCCGGTAGGCGAAGCGCTCGATGAGGAAGCCCATGAGGGCGCAGCCGCCCATGGCCACCAGGAAGATGAGCAGCACGCCCCAGGTGGAGCTCTGCGCCTGACGCCCCAGCGCGAACGCCGTGGCGTAGCCCATGTACACGCCCACCATCATCACGTCGCCGTGGGCGAAGTTGATGAGCTTGAGAACGCCATACACCATCGTGTACCCGAGCGCGACGAGCGCGTAGATGGTACCCGCGGAGATGCCGTTGATGAGATGCTGGAGGAGCTCGGACATTAAGGATGGATGGTGGTGACGAACTCGGTCTTGCCGTTGGCGATCTTCAGGATCGCCGCCGACTTCACCGCATTCCGGTTCTGGTCCAGCGTGATGGTGCCCGCCACGCCCGGGAAGTCCTTCGTCTGGGCGATGGCCTCGCGCACGGCCGGGCCGCTCAGGTCCTTGGCCCGCTCGAGCGCGGCGATGGCCACCTTGGCCGCGTCATAGCCGAGCGCCGCGAGCGCGTCCGGCACGGCGCCATACGCCGCCTTGTAGTCCGAGATGAACTTCTGCACCTTCGGATTCGGATCGGACGGCGAGTAGTGGTTGGAGAAGTAGCTGCCATCCAGTGCGTTCCCGGCCAGCTCGTAGAGCTTGTCGGAGTCCCAGCCATCACCGCCCATCAGCGGCACCGTCACGCCCATCTCGCGCGCCTGGCGGGCGATGATGCCCACGTCGTTGTAGTAGCCCGGCACGTAGACGGCCTGCGGCTTCTCCTTCTTGATGGCGGTGAGCTGCGCGCGGAAGTTCGTGTCGCCCTGCGAGTAGCTCTGCGTGGTGACGACCTTGCCGCCCATCTCCGTGAACTTCTGCGTGAACACGTCCGTGAGGCCGATGGAGTAGGCGCTCTTGTTGTCCTGGAGGATGGCCACCCGGTCCGCCTTCAGGTGCTCGCGGGCGAACTTCGCCATCACGAAGCCCTGGAAGGGGTCGATGAAGCACACGCGGAAGATGTACTCGCCCTTCTCCGTGACCTTGGGGTTGGTGGAGGACGGGGTAATCATCGGCACCCCGGCCGCCTGGGCCTTCTCGGCCATGGCCAGCGAGTTGGACGAGGCCACCTCGCCGAGGATGAGCACCACCTTGTCCTGGGTGATGAGACGGGTGACGGCCTGGGCGGCCTCCTCGGGCTTGCCCTGGTCGTCATAGACGCGCACCTCGAGCTTCTTGCCCTTCACCCCACCGGCCGCGTTGGCCTCCTTGAGGGCCAGCTCGATGCCGTTGCGGGTGGACACCCCGAAGGTGGCCTGGGCGCCGGTGAGGCTGCCCACCTCGCCCAGCACGATGGTGTTCGAAGCCGCGGGAGCGCCTCCACCGGCCGCCGGCTGGGCAACCTGCCCGCCCTGCTTTCCCTCTCCGGAGGGCGCGGGCTGGGTCTTCTTCTCGCAGGCGCCCGCGAACAGCGCGAACGCGGCGAGGATCATCGGGGCGAAACGGCGCATGAGGGGCATCTCCTGGGTCGGGCCACGGAAAAGCCCCGGTTTTCTATGGGGATGCGAAAGAGGGGTCAAGCTCGCAACACCTCGCCCGCCCGCTCCCCCCTGGGTATTTTCCACCCGGAGTCGCAGCCCTCCCCCTTGGAGGACCCCCGAGCCGCCGAGGCTCTCGCCCCTCTCCCCCCTGGAGGATGCCCTCCCCCGCCCGGGTCCCCACTTTTGACGCAGACGAACATTCCCAGGAGGCGGACATGTACCAGCGCGGAGACATCAAGGAAGGCATGACGGTCCGCAGCATCGACGGCCACAAGCTCGGCAAGGTGTACGCCGTCGGTGACTCGGAATTCCACATCGAGAAGGGGCTCTTCTTCCCGAAGGACTACTCCGTCCGGTATGCGGAGATCAGCGAACTGCGCAACGGGGAGGTCATCCTCGCCCACGGCAGGGACAGCCTCCGGGCGTTCTCCGACGAGGTGCCCTATGGCTCGGACACCATCGCCCAGCGCGAGGGGATTGGAAACGTCCGGGTGCAGGGCACGGACAGCGCGTGGGTGAACCAGGGCGAGCGCACGGGCCTGCCCTTCAACGCGCGCCCCGAGGAACTGCGCACGCAGGACCTGGGAGCCCAGGAGATCGGCCCGTACAACACGGAAGGCGCCCGGGCCAGCCCCATCCTCACCGAGGAGGACCGCGACCGGGGCATCGGCATCCCCATCCACCGGGAGGTGGTGGAGCGGCCCGTGATGCGCGCCTCCGACGAGACGGGGGTGACGTCCACGCCGCTGCGCGCCGAGGAGGAGTCGGCCCGCGAGCGCGCCCTCACGGACGACGAGCTGCTGCACGCCCATGACGAGCTCTACGGGGACGGCCACATGCGGACGGGGGTGCGCCGGGACGACACCGAGGGCACGCGCAAGCTGGACCTCAGCGGCGAGACCGACCCGCTGAACAAGCGCGGCATCTAACCGCCCGAGCGGCCCGTCGTGCCGGGGCGCAACCGCGTCTCCCCCACCGCGGGCGTGTTCGACGAGAGGTGGACGCGCTCCAGCCGCTCGAAGCCTCGCAGGCGCTCGGGGAAGTGCGTGGCCATGAGCCGGCCCACGTCCGCCTCGCGCGCCGGGGGACACGCCTCCGCCAGCGCCTCCGCCATCTGGAGCGCGCTGGCGTAGCGGTTGTCCGCCTGCTTGGCGAGCGCCACCTCCAGCACCTCCCACAACGGCAGCGACAGGCCCGCCGGCCGGCTCAGCGTGTCGTCGCAGATGGCGTGCATGGACTCCAGCTCGTCCCCGCGATCGAAGGCGCGCTTGCCCGTGAAGGCCTCGTAGAGGATGAGGCCCATGGCGAAGAGATCGCTGCGCGCATCCAGCCGCTCGCCCCGCGCCTGCTCCGGCGACATGTAGAGGGGCTTGCCCTTCACGATGCCCGGCAGCGTCACGGTGCGCTGGGCGCGCGCCTTGGCCACGCCGAAGTCCAGCACCTTCACCCGCCCGTCGAAGCCCA
>NZ_DBNGVP010000217.1:0-20115 GCF_057119385.1 Archangium sp.
GCCGGCCCAGGGCACGCAGGTCCGTCTGCGCGTCTACGACGTTGCCAAGAAGAAGCGGCTCCACTCCATCGACGCGGGGCATGACGGAGGGCCGGAGACCGAGTTGATGAGCGTCCAGGACATCGACAATGACGGCGTGCCCGAGATCGTCCACACCATCGCCGGTACCGGGGAGCGCACGTCGGTGCTCAAGTGGAGCAAGGGCAAGTTCGCCAAGGTGAAGGCTCCATGAGCTACGGCTATCAGGAGCCGACTCGCCTGTGCACCACCAAGGACGAGGTCAGGCGCGAGTCCAACTACGGTGCTCCGAAGACCAAGGACGAATTCGAGGGCGGCAACTCGTTCGAGAAGATCTCCAAGGTCTTCGGTAACCCCCTTCTCGAGAGCTTCTGCGCCAACCACATCGTTCCCGTGGAGTTGGTGGGCTTCGGGCCACAGAAGAACCAGGTTCGGAAGATCGACGTCAACCGCAAGCTGGCGCCTCTCTTCGCGGCGGCGTTCGAGAAGATCAAGGCAGCCAATCTGCCCTATGTACTGCATGCGGTCGGCGGCCACTATTTCCGTTACAAGCTGAACGACCAAGTCAAGGCCGTGCTCGTGAACCGCCCTGAATACGCCGAGCTGCGCAAGCAGCCTGGCTTCATGGGGAACTGGAACGTCGAGTGTGCCAGGCACGATCTCAAGAATCAGTCGTTCGATGAGCTCGTTCCGTGGAAGAAGGGCCACAGGCCCAAGAAGGAGCTGCTCTCCAATCATTCCTGGGGCAACGCCATCGACCTGAATGACCAGACGAACCCGTTCGACGCGACCAGGCGTTTCGACATGCCACGAAGAATCGTGGAGATCATGGCGAGCTTCGGGTTCCACTGGGGCGGCTACTACCACGACTACATGCACTTCGAGTACCTGCGCGCCACCGTGGCTGGGCTCCCCGACGAGGAGCCACCGCAGGTGTTCTTCCCCTTCAACGCGGAGCAGAAGCGCGAGTCGCCGCTCAAGTACTTCTTCCTCAACGAGAGCGGCAAGGGGGGCTACTTCCCGCTGGGACAGCAGCAGAACCTGCATGGGGGCGTGCATCTGGAGCCGGACTCGCCCAAGACCCTGGTGCCGGTCCAGGCGGCCATGCCCGGGTACATTGTGGCCGCGCGGCTCATGGCGCCGGGGACGGGCGGAGACAATGCGTTCCTCCGGGAGGCCACCGAGGGCCGTCACCTGGGCTTCGTGCTGATCCGCCACGAGTTGGCGGCCATCGAGGAGGGCAAGGAGTCCGAGCAGGTCCATCCGCTCTACAGCCTGTACATGCACCTGGCGTCCCCGAAGTGGGACAGGGCGAACGAGGAGTTCGAGAAGGCCCCCTGGCTCGCGTCCTTCTTGAAGATGCAGTTCGGCGGGGTGGTGAACCTGGAGCCGAGCAGCGCGGATGTTGGCAAGACCTTCTGGGCCCAGGAAAAGGTGGAGCCCGAGGCGGCCTCCTTCAAGGTCCAGGGCCGCGAGCAGCCCCTGCCCGCCAGGAGCGGCGAGCGCATCGTGGCCCTGGGCAAGCCGAGCCCCCAGGACGTCGAGGAAGCCATCCAGGCCTTCAAGGAAGGCTCCATCGTCACCTTCGACCGGCCGATCTTCCCCGTGGCCGCGGGAGAGACGATCGGCTTCGTCACCCAGGGCCATCCGGTCACCGCCCAGCCACCCAGGTACCTGCATTGGGAGCTGTTCTCCCTTTCGGGAGGGACAGGGGGGCTCGAGTTCCTCCTGGAGAAGTCTGGGAGGTTGAAGAGCCTGTTCAAGCAGGTCCAGGAGCACCGGCCGGACAACTTCCTGGAGATGCCTTCACCAAGCACGCCGGATGGCACCAACGAGGTCCAGAGCGTCCTCGGGCAGACCGGAGTCGAGCTCGTCAACGACCTGCTCAGCGACAGGTACGGTACGCCGCTGCGGAGGCACTTCAACGACGGCAAGACGTTCTTTCCGGCGGGCGGGTCGTCCGGGGGGGCCCAGACGCCACCGTTCACCTATCCCTTCGACCTCGAGCTCTCGAATCCGCACGAGTACAAGGGCGAGCCGGGGAGTGGGTCCTGCGTCCTCGAAGTCACCTACCAGAAGGCGGGGGTACCGCTCCCGGAGCCTCGGCGGGGACAGCGCCTCACGCTCACCCCGAACCAGGGCAAGGTCACCCTGACCGTACCCGCGGAGGCGGATGAGATCGTGCTCTGGTCGGAGCACTTCTTCCTGGATCAGCCCCTGGTGGTGAAGGCGGAGGAGGTGCGTCCGAAGCGGCTCGAGAGCCGAGAGGCCCTCTTCGAGAAGGCCGTGGCCCAGCGCTGGCGCAACCTCGTGCTCGATCACCTGAATGAGTGGACGCCGAAGGGCTTGAGCGAGCAGCTCGAGGCTCGCAAGAACGCGGGGCACATCGACCTGCCGGATGAGGACAATGCCTTCGAGGAGGTGAAGAAGCAGCTCCTGCCGCTGTGTTGGTGGTCCCGTCCGAAGACGGCTGAGGACAAGTTCGGTGAGGTCCCGGTGCTGGGACCGGACGCGAGCAAGAGTCTCTTCGGGGCGGACGGTCATCTGCTGCCAGATGACGCGAAGATCATCACCATGCACCCGGTTACGGCGCTGTGGCTCACCGACCTCTTGATCGAGAAGGGGGCCATTGCACTCAAGAAGGCATGGCCGCCGGGTACACTCAAGCGCGACGAGAGTACCCAACAGCCGCCTTTCCTGGGCGTGCTCTACAAGGATCCGCGGCCGCTGGTTGGAATGGAGATGCTTCCCGTGCTGGTGCAGCACGGCTACGGCACGACCGACGGCGCGGACGCGACCGATGTGTCCTTCTGGGTGCGCGCGCGAGATGGCGGCGGCCCGTCACAAGGGCCGATGCGGGTGTGCCGCACGCCCTATACCGAAGGAGTTGCCCTGGGGCGCTTCCGTTTCTCCTTCTGGGGACAGTGGGAGCTGTACGCCACCAACGGGGCCGACCAGCGCTTCGAGCCCGTGAAGACCGGGACGACGGTGTTCGAGATGTCCAAGCCCGAGTCCTCCGGGCAGACCTTCGCGCTTGGCACTGGCAAGCCCGATCCCAGCGGCAAGCTCCGGACCCTCGTCATGGGCAGCTTCATCGTCAGCGCGAACTGGCCTGCCGCGCTCGCTGGCTACATCGTGTTCGAGTACTGGCGGGTGCCCAAGAAGGGTGAGCCCGAGGCGAGGGTCTTCAGCAAGCTGGCGATCCCCGTCACCGCGCAGAGACCTCCTGAGCAACGGGTGGAGGGAGGGCTCCGGTTCAAGGGTGAGTTCATCGTGGGGGTGGAGAAGGCGAAGAGCAATCCCAAGGTCACGCCTAACTTCTCCTTCCAGGAGTTCGTGAGCCACAAGCGTCTGGGTCCGGTCTTCATGGGTGCCGCGACGGAATTCGTCCTGGCGGTTCCCCTGGTGCGTCGGCTCCAGGAACTGCGGGAGGTCTGCCGGCCCAGGAGCCGCACGGAGAAGGACATTCCCCTGACGGTGATGCGGCTCGAGGACTCCGGTGTCGAACTGCTCGTCATTCCCGTCTCGAATAAAGCCGAGGATCTCCAGGCCATCGTGGACAGGCTGCCGCGACTCTCCGACCAGCCCGACCTCCAGGTAGTGCGGGCGCAGGACGAGCCGGCGATCCGGATCACCTACGCGGCGAAGCCGGACTCCGGTCCTCTCAACCTCGAATTCGATCCAGGGCCCGCGTTGGGGCGGCTCGTCGCGCAAGCGCTCACCCAGGAGGGGGACAGCCTCCACGTCCGTCCCCACTTCATCGCGCCCAACGGCGGGCACACGCTGCTGGCCGGCAAGCCGGCCGTGGAGGGCGAGGCGAATCTCATCGAAGCCTCGGCGGAGGACATCAAGGCCGCCTGTGGCAATGACTTCCTCGAGCTCGCCGCGGACAAGGAATTGCCCCCCGTGAGCCGGTTCGAGTTCGGTGACCAGGTCATCAAGATGGGCCGGGGCAAGCTCATCACGGAGGTGCGCCTCCATGGCGATGCCCGTCAATGGGCCGCGGCCGGCCCCACGCTCAAGCTCACCGGAGGGGCCGAGTCGAAGAGCGCCATCGTGGGCTCCGTGGTCAGGGCGGATTGGGAGCTCATCAAGAAGAACGAGGTCGTCCCGGGCCGCTGGGGCGCGACGCTCGAGTTCTCCGCCAGCATCACCCAGCCCCAGAAGGTGGCGACGCCTCCGCCCCCGGTGAGCTGGAAGGTCGAGGTCAAACCGGGCCTCGATGAGCTCACGCTGGAGCCGCGGAAGTCGGAGCTCCGGTTCGTGGGCAAGGCCCGCTTCGTCCCCACCGATGTCGACCTCCAGATTGTCTGTGAGCGGATGGTCCGGGCGAGCGTGGGACAGGGAGTCTCCGTCCTCACCGAAGACCCGTCCGCGGACGGCGCCAGTGAGCAGCCGGAGGCGCTGTGGCAGGAGGACGCGGTCATCACCGGCTCCATCCGCTACACGGTCTCGGCCCGCGCGCACTTCGGGCGCTGTACGGAGACGGGGCTCTTCGAGGCCACCCTTCCCAAGGCCGCGCTCAAGAAGGACCAGGGTCCCTTCCGCTTCACCTGGCGCCCCCGGGTGGCCCGGGAAGGCGACCCGCTCATGATTCACGGCATCGCCGTCCAGGCGGCGTCCACCCCTGAGGTCACCTCCACGGAGCTGGGACTTGTCAAATGAGCACACAGGGCAGCGCAGGACAGACCGCCGCTCCGGTTCCGAGCGCCATCCGGGAGACCGAGTCGACCCGCTTGAGCGCGGGCTACCGCAACTCCATCTCCTTCGTGCTCGTCCCCCGGACCGCCATCACGTTCGACCCGATGGATGCCGCGACCACGAGGAACATCGCCGCCCCGGGCGAGCTGCTCATCGACGTCCCCATCCGGGGCAAGGGCAAGAACTTCAAGCCCGGAGACGTGGCGTGTGCGCTCACCTGGCTGGTGACGAGTGGGGAGAAGACAGCCTCGTACCCCGTGGATGGCGCGGTGATGAAGGTGGCGCCGGATGGGCGGTTCCATGTCGAGGTCGCGGGCAAGACTCCCGTCATCGACGTGGTGGCCCAGCGTCTGGTGGGCGAGGGGCTGGTGGGCTTCTCCCTCACGCCGGACTTTCCCCACGCCGAGACGGCCACCTTCCCTCCGTCCCTCCGCTTCAACAACACCTGTGCCATCAAGACGAAGGTGCCCAAGCCGGAGCAGATGCTCCTGGGGGCGCTCGTGACCTTCTCGCCCGACTTCGGGTGGACCTTCAAGAAGGCGGAGCTCGAGCTGCGCGTCATCGAGGTGGATGACGGCGCGACGGAGATCTCGGCCACGGTGCCCCGGAGCGCCTTCTCCCACCGGTGGGACGCAGGCAGCCTGTGGTCGGGCGACCAGTCGTGGGCCATCGGCTTCACGGGTGACTCCTGTGAGCAGCTCGCGGACGTGGGCGAGGAGGAAGCCGGAAGCTACGAGTTCGGCTGGCAGCTCTGGGGGGCGAGCCGGGCGGGGGGTCCCCAGACGCTGCTGCTCGAGCAGCGGGACTTCATCCGGCTCCCGAAGCCCAAGCTCGAGGAGTTCAAGATCGAATACGACAGGACCTGGCATGGGACCTGGGAGGTGAGCGGGAAGATCACGGGTGTGGCCCCGCGCGCCCATCTCATGCTCGACGTGGCGTTGGTGGAACCCGCGGCCGCCGCCGGGGCGCAGCCTCCGGACTACCGCGCCTCGCGGATCCAGATCGCCCTGGATGACGACGGCGTCTTCGAGGCCTACCTGGGAGACCGGCACCTGCCCTGGACGGCGGATCCGCTGGCCCCCGCCGAGCCCGCGCCGCCCCTGGTGGCCACGGCTTCCCAGGAGTCCCTCTGCCTCATCCCCGAAGCCGAGCCGCAGGCCTTCGCCATCCTCTCGTTCCCGGCCGCGGCGCGCGACGGAAAGCCGGGCCCGATGGCGGCCTACCTGGACTTCGACGAGGACACGTTCTCCGCCTTCAAGGGGCAGGGGCTGTCCTGGGATCCGGATGCCGATTGGATCTGCTCGCGGGAGGGCGTCTCGCTGATGCCGCGGCCCCCGAAGCCGAAGCGGCGCAACTCGGGGCTCACCACGAACCCGGCACCGCCGGTCGACGCGGGAGATCAGAAGTCGGTCATCACCTTCGAGGAGATGTGGCTCGACATCATCGCCTGGGAAGGCGTCGTCCCGTACATGTACCGGGATACCGAGGGCCATGTGACGGTGGGGGCGGGCAACATGCTCAGCCGCCTGGAGAAGAACGGCCCCGACGACGTGATGGCGGCCAAGGGTCTGCCCTTCCAGAACATGGATACCGGCAAGCCGGCAACGGAGGCGGAGATCGCGAAGGCCTTCGATGAGGTCCAGAAGCTGCCCAAGGCCATGCGGGCCACGGATTACGCGCTGAGGCCCACCATCGCGCTCACCGACCAGACCATCCGCGCGCTCGCCAAGAAGCGGCTCGACAACGAGTTCCTCCCCCACCTCGTGAACCACTTCCCCGACTTCCACAGCTATCCCCGCGCCGCCCGCCGCGGGCTGCTCGACATCGTCTACAACGTGGGGACGGGCAAGTTCCCGGGAAGGCCGAACAAGCCGGGCAAGGACTTCCTGTTCGACAGTCTCACCAAGGCCGCCAGGGCTCGGAACTGGGCCGTGGCCGCCGAGAACTGTCACACCTCGGGCACGCCCGAGAACCGCAATGCCTGGCGCAAGGCGCTCTTCCTGTACGCCGCCACCGTCGAGGCCAAGAAGACGTAGGCGTACACGCCGCGCCTACGGGTGCTGCTCCAACTCGCGCAGCTTGTCGATGATGACCTGCATGCGGTCGTGGTGCGAGCCCGCCCAGAACACCCGCTTGCAGTCGGGGCACTGCTGGAAGCGGGTGAACGTGGCGTGCACGTTCTCGGGCACGCGGCCGCGCACCTCCTCGGGCGAGGCCCCCGAGAGCGCGCCATTGCACGGGATGCACCGCGAGAAGGGCCGCATGTGCGCGGTGAGCTGGAAGCGCCGCACCACCTCCACCAACTGCTGGGAGGGGTCCGTCTCGCGCGGGAAGTACCCGTGAATCACCTCGGAGCGCTTGAGCACGCCCAGGTCCCGCGTGAGCAGGATGCGCCGCTCCTCGCGCGACAGCCGGGCGAGCACGTCATCCGCGTAGTCGTTGCGCCACAGCGTGTCGAAGCCGAGCATCCTCAGCAGGCCCGCGAGCCGGCCCAGCCCCACGTCCAACAGGAAGCGCGGCTCGGGCAGGGCAGGGGGCCCCACGCGCACCAGCGGTGTCACATCGATGGACGTGAACGCCGGGTAGACGGCCACCCGCTGCCCGTCCCCCACCCGGTGCGAGAAGTCCACCGCCTCTCCGTCCACCAGCACCACGTCCACCTCGGGGTGGGGCGGGCCGAGCGACTCGATGACATCCTTCACCGAGGGGGTGCCCTGGACGGTATGCGCGAACTCCACCCCCCGCCGCTCGGGCGCGAGGAAGTCATTGAGCGCGCCGTGGAAACGGACCTGGAGCCGCGTCATGGCCCGGCGGGCGGGTCGGCCGGGTTGGGACCCTTGTTGCGCAGGCGCCGGATGAGCCTGTCGAGCACCGGCGTGAGCGCGAACGTGATGGCGAAGCGCGGAATCTTGATGACCTGGCAGGCGAGGTACGCGCCGGTGAAGGTGCTCGCGGCCCCCACGGCGCCCTCCACCTTGAAGCCCGCGTCGATGAGCAGCATGAAGCCCACCAGGCACAGGCCGAAGATGGCGTAGTGCACCACCAGGGCCAGCGGGCCGTAGCGCATGATGAAGGCCTGCAGGCGCTCCATGAGCTTCGGTTTCGCCTGGGCCACGGCCGGGGCGTTGGGAGTCTCGTTCGGATTCGGCGTCACGGGTGGCTGAACAGTCTCCATCGTCCCCACCATGCCCCACTTCGAGGCTTCCAGCGAGTCAACCCGACGCCCGCCTGGCTGCTTTCCCGCGCGTGTTGTCAGGCTCCCTGCACCAGGGTAGACCTGAGGGTCCCATGATGCACCGCTTCCGTGTCCTGATCCTCGTGGGTCTCGCCACCCTCGCCGCCGACCAGGTGACCAAGTACCTGGCCGTGGCCCACCTCACGGAGGCGCTCGAGGGGCGCACCGGCTTCGCGCGGGTGACGGGCTTCGTCTCCGAGCAGAACCTGGACAACAGCCCGCCCGAGCCGGGCAAGTACCGGCGTCTGACGCCCTACCGCTTCATCGAGGACTACTGGCACTTCCGCTACGTGGAGAACCCGGGCGCCGCCTGGGGCCTCTTCGGCACCCTGCCCGAGTCCGTGCGCCGGCCCTTCTTCCACCTCGTCAGCCTGGTGGCGCTCGGCTTCATCGGCTTCATGTACGTGCGCCTCACCCCGGACCAGCGGCGGGTGCGCTGGGCCCTGGCGCTCGTGGCGGGTGGTGCGCTGGGCAACTTCGTGGACCGGCTCCTGCGCGGCTACGTCATCGACTTCATCGACTGGCACTGGCGCAACCAGCCCGGCATGCGCTGGCCCACCTTCAACGTGGCCGATGCCGCCATCTGCGTCGGTGTGGGTCTGCTCCTGCTGGACTCCTTCCTCGAGCGCAAGCCCGTGGAAACCGTGACGCCCGGGGGGCAGGTGGTATAAACGCCTCCCGTGCCCCGCAAATACATCCTCCTGCTGACGGTGGCGCTCGGCGTCATCGTCCTCGACCAGTGGACGAAGTACCTCGTCGTGCGCGAGCTCACCACGCGCTTCGATGACCGGCCCACGGTGGGCGAGCGTCTGTCGGCCATGTACGGCGAGCCGCCGCCCCAGGGCTTCGATGGGCTGCACTACCGCTCCAAGCGCTACATCGAGGTCTCCGAGTCCTTCTTCCGCCTGCGCTACGCGGAGAACCCGGGCGCGGCCTGGGGCCTGTTCCGGAGCCTTCCGCCCGCCACGCGCGGCCTGCTCTTCCACGTGGTGAGCATCGGCGCGGTGGTGCTCATCACCTGGTACTTCAGCAAGCTGAGCGGGAAGGATCCCCAGGAGCGCTGGGCCCTGTGGGGCCTGCCGCTGGTGCTGGGCGGGGCCATCGGCAACTACATCGACCGCATCGCCCGGGCCTTCGTCATCGATTTCCTCGAGGCCCATTGGTACGACAAGGCCGCCTGGCCGTCCTTCAACGTGGCCGACTCGGCCATCGTCGTGGGCGTGGGCCTGCTCCTGGTGGACGCCTTCGTGCGCAAGGAGACGCCCGACAAGGAGACGCCCAAGCAGGACAAGTCGGCCACGGCCCGCTCCTGACGGCCGGCCGCTCCCCCAGCGGGCGGTCCCGAGCGGGGGCCGCCACTCCCCACCCCCGCGGCGCCGTGAACGGGTAACCTGCGCGGCCTCGCGACCCCGAGGCTCCTGCCATGCTTCCCGTCCTCGTCCACTTCACCTTCACCTCCCTCTGGTCCCAGCTCGTCCTGTATGCCCTGGCGCTCGGCGTCGTGGGCTACATCGCCTCCAACGGCTGGCGCGGCGCCGAGGGCACCCCCAAGTCCCCCGGGGAGACGCCCGAGCCGCCCACCTCCAGTGAGCGCCTGCAGCGCGCGCTCGGCTATGGCGCCTTCGCCGCGGCCCTGGCGTGGTTCGGCCTGCGCTATGCGCTGCCCGCGTCCGCCATCCCCGGTGGCAAGGGCGAGGGCATCCCCATCCACACCTATGGTGTGCTGCTGGCCACCGGCTTCATGACGGCCCTGACGGTGGCGGCGCGGCTGGCACGCGAGGAGTGGCGCAAGCCCACGTGGGTGCCGGACGCCCAGGGCGGTGGCCAGTGGGTGGACACCGAGGGTCCGCGCAAGCAGGAGGCCATGATGGACTTCGGCTTCTACGCGCTGGTGGGGGGCCTGGTGGGCAGCCGCGTCCTCTTCGTCCTCGTCAACTGGAAGGACTACGCGCGCGACTGGACGCAGGTGTTCTCCCTGGGCGGCGGGCTCGTGTTCTACGGCGGCCTCATCGGCGCCGCGCTGGCGTCCATGCTCTTCGCCAAGCAGCACCGCATGGAGTTCATGCGGCTGGCGGACCTGGCCATCCCCACCGTGTCGCTGGGCCAGTGCCTGGGTCGCCTGGGGTGCTTCTCCGCCGGCTGCTGCTGGGGGGACGTCACCCACGCGGGCGCGCGCTTCGCCGTCCACTTCCCCGGCGCGGGGCTGGCCAAGGACCTCTTCGGGCGGCTCGGCGGCACCTCCAGCCTCGCCTTCCAGTCCCAGTCGCAGGACTCGCGCTACGTGGTGGAGGCCACCGGGGAGATTCTGCACCACATGGCCCCCGGCGCGGTGCGCATCTCCGACTGGGTGGCGCAGCACGGCACCACGCTGCCCATCTACCCCACCCAGATTTTCGAGTCCGTGGGCCAGCTCGTGCTCTTCCTGGCGCTGCTCTTCGCCCGGCGCTACCGGCGCTTCCACGGCCAGATTTTCGCCATGTGGCTGATGTGCTACGCGGTGCTGCGCACCACGGTGGAGCTGTTCCGCGGCGACACCGAGCGCGGCACCCTGCACGGCCTGCTCGAGTCCCTGGGCGCCTCCCGCCTGGCCGACTCGGTGCCCCTGGAGGCCTGGTTCAACATCTCCACCAGCCAGTTCATCTCCCTGTGCATGTTCACCTTTGGTGCGACTTTGCTGTACCGGCGGATCCGCCGGGCAAGCGAGGCGGCTGGCGTCGGCCCGACACCGAGCCCTGCCTGAGGTTGATCCCCGGTCCCGTCTTGAGGACACTCTAGGAACCCATGGCGTACGAGTCCTCGAAGTCGTCCACGAAGAACCAGGCCTTGAAGGCCGGAACCTCGGCGAAGTCGTCCGCCAAGCTGGCCGCGACCAGTGGTGACACCAAGTCCGGGATGCCCACGATGTCGGGCAGTGAGGTGGCGTTCCAGGAGTGTGACGCCATCGAGGCCGACATCGCCGCCCTCAAGGTGGCCTACGAGTTCTACTTCATGGGGAACGAGCGCCTGCCGCCGACGCGGGCGTACGAGGACCTCAAGAAGCGGCTGGAGCGGCTGAAGACGAGCTTCATCCGCAACACCGCGGCCAAGTTCCGCGTGCAGGCCATCGCCACCAAGTTCGCCACGTACGAGCGGCTGTGGCAGCGCACGCTGCAGGAAATCGAGAACGGCACCTACAAGCGGGACGTGGCCAAGGTGAAGCGCCGCACGCAGAAGCAGGCGGGCTCCGACAGGCCCAAGACGCTGGGCGCCATCGAGCTGCCGGACGAGGATTTCGATGTCGAGGAGGTGAAGCCCTCCAAGGTGCCGTCCATCGCGCCGCTCGTCCCGCCCGTGGAACCGGTGCCCTTCCGGGGTGGCGTGCCGTCGGTGGCGCCGCTGGTGCCCTCGGTGGCGCCGCTCGTCCCGCCCGTGGCGCCCGTGGCGGGCACGCCGGCCCGGGGCACCGCGATTCCGTCCATTCCCTCCGTGGCCCCGGTGGCGCCGCGCGTGGCTCCGGTGGTGCCTCCCGTGGCGCCCGCCGTGCCGCGCGTGGCTCCCGCGGTCCCGCCCGTGGCGGCCCGTCCCGCCGCCAAACCCGCGGGGGCGCGTCCTCCCGTGGCGGCCAGCGGCGGTGGGCTCTCCGACGACAAGCTCAAGTCCGTCTATGACGCCTACGTCGCCGCCAAGCGTCAGAACAAGGAGGACACCTCCAAGATGAACTACGACTCCATCGCCGCCACGCTGCGCAAGCAGGTGCCCGAGCTGATGAAGCAGCACAACGCCAGGTCGGTGGAGTTCAAGGTCGTCATCAAGGATGGCAAGGCCGTCCTCAAGGCCGTTCCCAAGTAGGGCGAGCGCGGATGAACCAGAACCTCGAGTCGCTCAAGGAGCGGGTGAGCCGCCTGTCGGTGATGATTTTCGACATCGACGGCACGCTCACCGATGGCCGCATCTTCTGGGTGCCCAACTCGGGCTGGACGCAGATGTACAGCGTGCGCGACGGCATGGGCATCAAGCGGCTGCAGGAGGCGGGGCTGGAGGTGGCGGCCATCTCCGGCGGCGACAGCCTGTCCGCGCAGATGCGGATGCAGTCGCTGGGCCTCAAGCACGTGCACTTCGGCAGCCAGGACAAGGTGGCGCACTTCGAGAAGCTGCTGGAGCTGTTGAAGGTGACGGCGGACCGGTGTGGGTACATGGGCGACGAGACGGTGGACCTGCCGCTGCTCAAGGCGGTGGGTTTCTCGGCGGCGCCGCCCGAGGCCCCGGACGAGGTGCGTTCGCAAGTGCACTATGTGGCGCAGCGGCCGGCGGGCTTCGGCGCGGCGCGTGAGGTGTGTGAGTTCATTCTTCGTCACCGGCAGGCGCCGTAGCGCCCTGGAGGACGGGGTAAGCGTCGGCTGTTGGAATCCGTTACATGCCGGGGAGATCCATCCGTCCCGGGGGGAGGTTGTCCCCTGGAGGAGGGCTCCCTAGTTTCCGCCACGCGAGAGGCCCTGCCGGGCGCTCGCGGGCAGGCAAACGCACCGGACTTCGAGGTGGGCGATGGCGGGTCGGACACGGCGCTGGGGGCTCGGGGTGGCGGCGATGGCGCTGTGCCTGGCGAGCGGTTGCGTGGGGCCTCCCGAGGACGCGGAGGCGCGGCTGGCGCAGCTGGAGGCCGAGGACAAGCAGATGGACGCGGCGCTCGACGCGGTGGAGACGCGGCTGCTGGGCAACCAGTCCAAGATGCACCTGTGGCAGGAGTTGGAGCGGCGGCACGAGCAGGTGTCGGCCATCCAGTGCCGCGTGGCGGATTCGCACCTCATGGCCATGGCCGAGCACTACGAGAAGCAGGAGGCCAAGGCGCGCCAGCTGCACAAGCGCCGCCGCATGGCCGCCGTGAACGCCGCGGTGATGACCGGGAGCCGTTGAGCGGCAACCCGGCACCCGGGTTCAGAGGTTGCGCAGCACCGCCTCGGCGCCAGGGCTCGAGGTCTCGGGGTGACACGTCCCGGGAAACGGGTTGTCCACCTCGAGGGCCTCGGAGAGGTCCGCGAACAGTGAGCGCGCGAGCCGGGCGTGGGACTCCTGGGACAGGGCACCGGACCAGTCGAGCTCGCGCAGGGCCTTCACTCCGCCGTGGGTCTCCCGGTAGCGGTGGGGGTTGGGGTTCTGCTCGTCCCCTTCCGGGTCGCAGAGGTACTGGAGATACCGTTTGGGGTGGCGCTGGCGGTCGGGCGTGGCCCAGTACTTCGCCTTGTCCGGCACTTCGAGGAACGGCGGCTCGTGGGTGATGAAGTCCTCGACGTCGAGGGCTCGGGCATCCACGGTGGAAGGGCGCTGTGCACCCGCACGGGTGAGCGCGCCGGGCTCGCCGTAGAAGTAGGCTTCCACCATGGGGCAGAGCAGGTGGAAGGAGCAGTGCTCGCGCAGGCGCTGGACGACCTGCTCCTGACGCCTGGCACTGGGCCATGCGTAGGTCTCGAGATGGTGCTTCACGGCCTCGCGCAGCTGGCCGACGACCACGTCCACCTGGTCGAGGTTCGGCAGCTCCACGTCATCCACGGCGATGACGAGGTCGGGGCGCTCTCCGGTCCGTCCCGGGTCCGTGGCGGCGACCATGGCCGCCGCGAGCCTGTCCACCTGGCTCGGGCGGGTTCCCCCCGTCCGGGGAACGAGCTTCAGGCGTGCGCTGGTGAAGGAGTCGCGGATGATGGGGGATGTGAACTCGGCGGAGGGGAAGTACCGCCGGAGCGAGGGCACCAGCCCGGCTCGTTCGCACTCGCCCGTGGTGATGAGGACGACCTTCTTCATCAGGAGGGCTCGGGCTCCCCAGGGGCGCCGAACTCGAGGTGCGCGTAGAGGTCTCCCAGTGAGAAGTGGGAGAGGTACTCGGGGTCGCGGAACTGGTTCAGGGGAACCGGGTTGGTCTTCTGGGACGGCTCCATTACATAGACCTGCTCGGGGCAGTCACGGAACTGGTCGAGCACGACGGGCGAGTGCGTGGCGAGCAGCACGGTGCTCTTCGTCTGGGCCGACCAGGTACGGAACGCCTCGATGAGCCGCTTGATGGCGAAGGGATGGAGCGCGTTCTCCACTTCATCGAGAGCGACCATGCCGCCTTCGGGGACAGAGGCCACCGCGCACAGGTGCAGCAGCGCGACGAGCAGGCCATTGGCCGCGAAGGTGATGGGATAGGTGGTGTCGGGCCTCGGGGCTACGACACGTGCGGCGACCGTCGTTCCGGCGGTTTCGAAGTCCAGGTCCGAGAAGTTGTCCGGGAAGAGGGTTCGCAGGCTCTCCATGACGAAGTTGATGCGGACGCGGTCGGCGCGCGTGTCCCGCCAGTTGCGCAGGACGGAGAAGACGTTGCGCCCATGGACGTCCAGCGCCTTCTCCGAGGAGAGCGGGGAGCCGTTCTCCCGGATGTGGGCGAGGTGGTAGTCCGCGTAGCAGCGGTAGCCTTGGAGAAGCGAGAGCAGTGGTTGAACTCTTGCCGCAGTGTCCGGGTTGTCCGCAGCCAGGCGGAGCAGACTTCGCTCGTCTGCGGGCATTGATGTCTTGTTGAATTGGACCGAGGTGACTCCGCGTTGGCCAAGCAATCTCCGACCTTCAATGAGTTCCTCAGCGTAGCTTCCACCGGAGCGGAACTCGCTGCTCTTGATGCCGATAGTCCAACTGATGTTGTTGCGTTCGACATGAAGATCGATGACTCCGCTGGGCCCGGTGTCGAAGTTCGCCAGGTTGGCAACGCCTCCTCTGTGGTCCAGTGCGCGCATCAAACCGTGCTCAAGGGTATGGCGTAGCAGCTGGGGCACATCCAGCAGTGTGCTCTTCCCGGCGCCGTTGGGACCCACGAGGGTGCAGACTCCTTGTGGCGCCCAATCTGTCCTTCGGAGGGCTCGGTAGTTCCTGACTGTAAGTCTCAGCGGCATCCGGACACCCTCGTCTCTCCGGTCACGCGGACGTGCTACCACGGATATAGCCACGGCTCCGCACTCTGGACGCGGGTCTCGTACACGGGTGCAACCCGGGGCCCGATATACCCTCACCCCGGCCCTCTCCCGGAGGGAGAGGGGGATGGGGAGGTGCTCGGAACCCTGGGGGGCGGCCGGGCGGGCGCCGGCTTCCGTGACGAGGGCGTCAATTCCGGGTAGAACTCCCGCCTCGTGAGAACCCGGATTGGAGCACTCGTCCTTGCTGTCGTGGCCGGGCTCGCCGGCTGCGGTATCCCTCCGCCCGAGGCGTGCGTCCAGGAGCCCACTCCGGTCCTGGATGCCCAGGGCGACGTCTTCCGCTGCATCGCCGCCGAGGACTGTCCCCGCTCCTCCCGTATTTCCCTGTGTGTCGACGACGCCGGTGGTGACGTGGCCTGCATCCGCTGCCTCGAGACCCGGTGTGTCACCATTGCCCCGGAGACCTGCTGATGCGGCGCGTGATGCTCGCCCTCGCCCTCGCGCTTGCCCCGGGTTGCTCCCGGGATGGCGCCACCGACCACATGCAGCGCGCCCGCGACGCCATCTTCGAGAAGCGTCCCGATGAGGCCCTCGTCGAGTACCGCAAGGCGCTCGACTCCCTGCGCATGGACGAGTCCGCCCAGGCCCAGGTGCTCAAGGCCCGCGCCCTCAAGGGCGCCGCCGACGTCTACTGGCTCGAGCTGCGCAAGGTGAAGGAGGCCGTGAGCGTCTACAAGGAGCTCATCAACCAGTGCCCCGAGTCTCCCGAGGCCCTCGAGGGCCGCGTGGTGCTCGCCGAGCTGCTGCGCGTGCACTACCGCGACCCGCGCGGCGCCATTGATCAACTCACCGCCGCCCTGGCCCGCAACCCGCCCCAGAGCGCCGAGCTGCACTACCAGGTGGCCAAGCTGTACTTCGAGCTGCAGGACTACCAGCAGTGCGTGCTCGAGTCGCGCAAGCTCGTCGAGCGCTTCGCCACCAGCGCCTTCGTGGACGATGCCATCTACCTGCAGGCCCAGGCGCTGCACATGCAGGCGCTCAAGGCCGAGCCCGGCGCACCCGAGATTCCGCGCTTCCGCCAGGAGGCCTCGCGCACGTACGCGGACCTCATCACCCGCTTCCCGGACTCGGAGCTCGCCCCCCACGCCGTCTTCGAGATGGGCAAGCTCAAGGCCGAGGCCGGTGACTACGAGAAGGCCATCGAGACGTGGGTGCAGGCCCTGAAGACGCACCCGGAGCCGGCCACCGTGCAGGACGCCATCGCCCGCGCCCGGCGCCGCATCGCCGCGACGACGCCGGAAGAGGTCGGCTCGCGCACCACGGCCTTCGAGCGCAACCGCCCGCCCCCGCGCAACTCCATCGAGGCCGTCGGCGGCTCGGCCGATGAACGCGACCACGGCGACTGACACTCGCCCTCCCTTCCTCCCTCTCCCCCTGGGAGAGGGCCGGGGTGAGGGGCTGTCTCCCCGCCTTTCCGTTGCATCCGCGTGCCCAGGTCGTTAGGCTCCTAACGAGATGGCGCTCGAACTGAAGAACCTCCCGGAGTACGAGACCCTCCAGCGGGATGCGAGGCGCTATCCGGAGTCGGACGCGTCGGCCGTGGAGGCGTGTCTGACGCTGCTGCGGATTTCGGACGACGTGGAGGCGGCCTATGGGGCGCACTTCGCGCGGCACGGGCTGTCCCAGGCGCGCTTCATCGTCCTCATGCAGCTGCAGCGGGAGGAGGAGGGCCTGCGTCCCGCCGAGCTGGCCGAGCGCACGGGCGTCACGCGCGCGACGATGACGGGGCTGCTGGACGGGCTGGAGAAGGAGGGGCTCATCCTGCGCCGGGCGCATGCCGAGGACGGGCGCATGTCGGTGGTGCGCGTGTCCGCCAAGGGGCGTCAGCGGTTGGAGGGCATCCTCCCGGACCACTACCGCCGCACCGCCGCCTTGATGAGCGGCCTGTCCGCCGCGGAGCGCCAGCAACTCACGGCCCTGCTCACGAAGGTGGCCGCCGGCATCCCCCATGTCCGGGACCCCTGAGGCTCTTTTTTTTGACCGAGTAGTTAGGAGGCTAATCACATGGAAGCAATCACGACGCGCATCGTTCCGGGCAATGGGGTGTGCACCCTCATCAACGTCTTCACCGTGGCGCCCGAGCGGCAGGCGGAGCTGGTGAAGCTGTTGGAGGAGGCGACGGAGGAGGTGATGCGGCACCTGCCGGGGTTCATCTCGGCGAACCTCCACCGGAGCCTGGATGGCACCCGGGTGACCAACTACGCGCAGTGGGCGAGCCGCGAGCACTTCGAGGCCATGCTGCGCAATCCGAAGGCCCAGGTGCACATGCGGGCCGCGGCGGCGCTGGTGGAGCAGTACGAGCCGCACCTGTACGAGGTGGCCTCCACGCACGCGCGTGCCTAGGCGCGCACGCCCTCCAGCACCGTCTCGAAGAGGGGCGCGGCCTGCGTGGGGTCATCCGCGTCCGCCACGAGCAGCAGGTGGATGCGGCCACCCTCCACTCGCGCGTCCACGCCCTCCAGCTTCACCTTCGCGTCCACGCCATCGAGGAACATCGGCGTGCCATCCGGCGCCAGCACGCCCACCGCCGAGCCCATCACCGCGCCATCCGCGTAGGCGTCCCGGGTGTCCTCGGCGGCGGCGGTGAAGACGATGCGGCCATCCGGCAGCGGCGCCGCGTCCGTGAAGGACAGGCGCACGGTGCCCGCCCGGCCCAGCTCCCAGCGCCGCACGATGCGCACCACGTCCGCCTCCAGCGGCGCGCCCGCCTCCAGTGCTCGCACCACGCGGCCCGCGTCCAGGTCCACCACCGCGTCCTTGCCCTCGTCCCCGTTGCCCCGGTTGAGCAGGCGCAGGCGCGCGCCCGACACCGCCGCCCCCTCCACGTTGAGCGGACCCAGCTCCCGCGCGAGCTGCGCGTACAGGCGGGTGAAGTCCACCTCGCGCACCGGGCCGCCCACGCTCCCGTCCGCCGCGAGCGGGATGAGGGCTCCCTTCTGCCTCACCGCCGTGCTCCCCGAGGGCACCGCCAGCAGCGCTCCATGTGGCGCACCCTGCAGGCCCTGCACGAGGCAGAGCGCCTCCATGTCGGGCTTCTGGGCCTTGCGGCTCCGGGGCTCCAGCGGCAGCTCGCCCGGCAACAGGCGCTGGAATGCACCGGGGGCCTCGCCCTCCAGCGGGAAGGTGGCCAGGAAGAGCGAGTCGTCCGCGACGACGTGCAGCCACTGGCCCGCGCGCACCAGGCCGCTCGCGGCCGATACGTGGGCATGGCCCCCGGCCGTCTCGGGTGCCTGCAGGGTCAGTTTCCGGCGCTGGGTGAGGCGGAGCATGCGGTTCCTCGGGTTGGCGACACCCTCACCCTAACCCCCTCCCAGGGGGAGAGGGGACTTCTCACCGGTCCTGTGTCCGCTCCTGGGTCCGGTGTCTCGCTGGTGGGGGGGGGCTCAGCCCTTCTGGCCCCAGCCGTGCTCCAGCGCCTGCTTGTCGCGCAGCAGCAGGTTCCACGTCTGCGGCTGCGAGGCCAGCAGCGTGAGCCAGGTGTCGATCTCCCCATCCATCGCCGGGTCCACGCCCTTGAGCTTCTGAAGCACCGGCACCGCGCCCGACAGGCCCAGCCGCGAGATGCTCTCCAGGATGGCGCCGCGCACTTCGCGCGAGCCCTCCGTGGCGAAGCGCTCCGTCAGCGCCTTCATCGTCCGCCCGGTCTCGCCCACCTGCACCGTGCCCAGCGCCTTCGCCGCCGCGGCCCGGACTTCGGGGTGCTCGGACTTCTCGAGCAGCTGCCGCACGGAGTCCACCGCCGGGGTCCGCGCCGCCTCGATGGAGGATGCGCTCAGCAGCCCCGCCGCCGTCTTCGGATCGCTCGCCTCCGACGCGAGCGCCACCGCCTGCTCCGCCACGCCCTGGAAGCGTCCGAAGTTGCGCGCGGCCTCGTCCGTCAGGTTGCCCACCACCGCCTCGCGCACCTCGGGCGCCGGGTCCTTCACCCACTGCCGGTACGCCTGCCGCGTGGACTCCGCCTTCGCCAGCACCTCGCTCGCCGGCTCGTCCGAGGCCCGCAGCGCTCGCACCATCACCGCCTTGCGCCCCGGGTCCGTTTCGCGCCCCGCCTTGTCCAGCACCCGCTCCAGCACCTCCCGGTTCCCCGTCAGGTTGAAGCGCATCACCCAGAGCGCCGTCAGCGCCTCCAGCACCTCCGGGTCCTGCTCCGCCTCCACCTTCGCCCACAGCTGCTCGGGGGGCAGGTTCTCCAGGATGCCGCGCAGCTGCTCCATCACGTAGCGGCGCCACGCCGGCGAGCCCTTGCCCTGGCGGTACTCCTCCACCAGGGAGTCCAGCTCGCACGGCACCGCCCGCAGCATGTCCTGGGGCGGGGGGCCCTTTGCCACGGGGGCCGGGGCTGGCGTGGCCGGAGCCTTCTGTCCGCCACCCGCGCTCGCGCCGTCCGAGGCCACGGGAGCCCGCGGCTCACCGGAGGGCGCGTTCCCCCTGCCCGAGAGCCACACCATCAGCCCCGCGAGCACGGCGATCAGCCCCGCGCCAACACCCACCCACTTCTTGTTCGCTCCCGTGCTCATCGCCTACCCCTCCGGGGCCTCGCAGCGGTGGTGGTTGGCCTTGCCGGGGAACACCCGGTCGAAGTCCACCTGCCCCCCGTCATACAGCGCCTTGAAGTCGGCGTAGTCCTGCCGGAAGCGCGCGTCCTGCCGCGCGAAGTCCTTCAGCAGCGGCAGCGCCCGCGCCCCCGCGGCCCGCACCGCGTAGCGGACGATGGCCCAGCGCACGCACTCGTTCTTCTCCTGGGGGAAGGACTCGCCGAAGGCCTCGAGCACCGCCTGCGTGTCCCGCCCCGAGGACATCACCAGCGCGGCCATCTCGCGCACGTCCGGGTCCGGGTCCTCGCGCTGGAGCTTCGCCAGCTGCTGCAGGGACTGCCCCTCGATGCGGGCGTCCGGGTAGGTGCCCATCTCGATGGCCAGGCCGCGCATGTCCGGCTCGGTGGAGTCGAGCGCCACCTCCAGCAGCTTGCCCATGTACGGGTCGAAGCGGCCGGTGCGCTGGAAGTCGTTGTCCATCACCCGGCCGATGGAGCGCACCGTGTGCATGGCCACGCCCGTGACGAGCGTGTCCTTCTTGGCCAGCGTGGTGAGGCGCTCCAGCATGGCCGGCTCGAAGCGGTGCTGCGTCTCCAGGGCCATGAGGGCGTTGGCCTGGTGGCCGGGGTCCTGGTGGCTCTCGGCCATGGAG
>NZ_DBNGVP010000218.1:0-84990 GCF_057119385.1 Archangium sp.
CATGAAGATGCGCCGCCAGCTCATTGAGGCCCGGTACAAGGATCTCATCGACTCCCTGTACTCGGACGAGCCCGCGGTGTCGGCCCGGGCGGGGTAGGGGGCCTGAAACGCCAAGAGGGCCAAGGCGTGGGTCCGCTGACCCTCACCCCGGGGGGCTTGCCCCCCCTTTGAACGACGGGGGGCTCCTCTCCCAGAGGGAGAGGGTGTTCGCCCTCTCCTCGCTGGCTGGTGCTCGGACTACTTGCGGTCCTTCATCGCCACGTAGTCGCGGCGCTTGGAGCCCGTGTAGACCTGACGCGGACGCGCGATCTTCTGCTCCGGATCCTTCACCATCTCCTCCCACTGGGTCACCCAACCCACCGTGCGCGGAATGGCGAACAGCACCGGGAACATCTCCACCGGGAAGCCCATCGCCTCGTAGATGAGGCCCGAGTAGAAGTCCACGTTCGGGTACAGCTTGCGCTTCACGAAGTACTCGTCCTGCAGCGCGATCTTCTCCAGCTCCACGGCGATCTCGAGCAGCGGGTTCTTGCCCGTCACCTCGAAGACCTCGTCCGCCACGCGCTTGATGACCTTGGCGCGCGGATCGTAGGACTTGTACACGCGGTGACCGAAGCCCATCAGCTTCTTCTCACCCTCGCCCGTCTTCACCGCCTTGATGAAGTCCGGCACCTTCGACACGTGGCCGATCTCGCGCAGCATGCGCAGCACGGCCTCGTTGGCACCGCCGTGCAGCGGGCCGTAGAGCGCCCCGATGCCCGCCGCCACCGCCGAGTAGGGATCCACCTCGGAGGAGCCCACCGTGCGCACCGACGTGGTCGAGCAGTTCTGCTCGTGGTCGGCGTGCAGGATGAAGAGCACGTCCAGCGCCTTCTCCAGCGTGGGGTTCACCTTGTACGTCGTGGTGCCGATCTTCCGGATCATCGCCAGGAAGTTGCCCACGTAGGACAGATCGTTGTCCGGGTAGACGTAGGGCAGGCCCATGCTGTGGCGGTAGGAGAACGCCGCGATGGTGGGCATCTTCGCGATGAGCCGCGTCATCTGGATGCGGCGGCTGCGCTCGTCCTTGGTGTTCTTCGCGTCCGGGTAGAAGCCCGAGAGCGCCGCCACCGTGGAGGACAGCATGGACATGGGGTGCGCGTCGTAGCGGTACCCGTCCATGAACGTCTTGATGTTCTCGTGCACGTACGTGTGGTGCGTGACGAGGTAGTTGAACTCCTCGAGCTGCTTGGGCGTGGGCAGCTCGCCGTTGAGCAGGAGGTAGGCCACCTCGATGAACGAGGACTTCTCCGCGAGCTGCTCGATGGGGTAGCCCCGGTACTCGAGGATGCCCTTGTCACCGTCGATGAAGGTGATGGCGCTCTTGCAGTTGGCCGTGTTCAGGAACGCCGGGTCGTAACCCATCAGGCCAAAGTCTTCCTCGGAGACCTTGATCTGGCGCAGAGCGTTGGTGCGAATGCAGCCGTTCTCGATCGGGACCTCGTACGTCTTCCCGGTCCGATTGTCCGTGATCGTCAGCGTTTCCTTTGCCATGGGCGGGACTTTTCACAGGCGGCAGAGCGCTTTCAACAAAAAAGAACCGCACCCGGGGAGGCCGCGTTTCCCCCCGGGCATCGCCCGTTCAAGACGTGAGTCGAACTCCTGTGCGCTCCAACTGCCGCCAGAAGCCCGGGAAGCTCTTCTCCACGCATTCAGGTCCGGTGAGGGAGAGGGGCACACCGGATAGGACGGAGAGAGTAGCCGCGACCATGGCCAGGCGGTGATCTCCCTTGCTGTCCATGGAGAAGCGCGGCGGATGGGAGTTAGGAGGGTGGATTGTCAACGTCTCGCCCTCCAGGTGGGTGGTGCCTCCAAAAGCGGACACCAGGGTGCGGATTCCCTCCAGCCGGTCGCTCTCCTTGAGGCGCAGCACCCCCACGTCCGTGAGGGTGGAGGGGCGCGGCAGCACCAGGGCCAGCGCGGCCAGGGTGGGCAGCAGATCCGGGCACTCCGTCCCCGAGGCCACCAGCCCGTCCCGGGCCGTCCCCGTCATCCGCAGGGTGTTGGGGCCCTCGCCGGGAACCGCCTTCAGGCCCGCGCGCTCCACCAGCCGCACCAGCGCCTGATCCGGGTGCGCGCTGTCGAGGTCCGCCCGCTCCACGCTCCCGCCCGTCCGCCAGGAGATGAGCAGCAGGTAGCCCAGGGAGGACCAGTCACCCGGCATCGCCGGGGTGCGCTCGGGGGCCCGGTAGTCCGTCACCTCGAAGCGGCCCTCCCGCACCTGCACGGTGAAACCGAAGCGGCGCAGCCAGGAGACGGTGAGCTCCAGGTAGCCCGCGCTCGTCAGCGGGCCGATGATCTCCACCCGCCACGGGCGGCGCTCGCGCAGGTACAGGGCCGCACAGCCCAGCAGCAGGCTGGAGGCGTACTGGCTGCTCTGCGCTCCCGGGACGCGGAAGACGGGCTCTCCCGTCTTGCCGGGCGCCTGGATCTCCACCGGCCAGGGGGTGCCCTCCTTCAGCACCAGCCCCGAGGGGCCGAGCGCCTCGCGCAGGGACTCGAAGAGGGGGCCATGGGGCCGCTCTCCGAGCCGGGGCGTTCCCGTGACACGCACGTGTGTGCCCGGCGTCACCGCGGCCTGCGTGACGAAGATGCGGAAGGGGGCTCCGCCATCCGCGCAGTCCACGTCACGCACGGTGCCGGGCGGCTGGCGCAGGGTGTTGATGCCCCGGGTCAGCACGTGCACGTCCGCGGGCAGGTAGTGCTCGGGCTCCTCCTGGAGCACGGGCAGGGGCCAGGCGCCCGTGAGGTGCGCCAGCACCAGCGCCCGCTGCGCGTCCGACTTGGAGATGGGCGGCGTGAGGACCGCCGGGGTGAGCTGGCTCGGATCGACGTGCATCTGACTCATGGGCGAACTCCTCGGGTCCAGGCCGGCCACAGCGCGCGCCACACGTCCGCGGAGACGTCACGCACCTCGGCGCGGCCCACGTCGGTGAGCAGCACCATCCGCAACTCGCCCGCGCTGCCCGTCTTCTTGTCCGCGGCCAGCAGGGCCATCACGTCCTTGAGCGCCGCGCGCTCGAGCAGGGCCGCCGTCCGCTCCCGGCCGAGCACTCCCGGCCCCCGGTGCAGCGCGTCCTCCACCTGCGATGCCACGTCCTCGGGGGTGACGCCCATGGCGCGCCCCACGTCCATGGCGCACAACATGCCGAGACCCACCGCGTCCCCGTGAGACAGCTTGAACTGCGAGACGCTCTCCAGCACGTGCCCGAAGGTGTGGCCGAAGTTGAGCACCCGCCGCAGTCCCTGCTGCTCGTACGGATCCTGCGCGCAGACGGACTCCTTGAGGCGCCGCGCGTCCTTCACCATCCGCTCCAGCGCGGGCGGCCGGCGCTTGTAGGCGCGGAAGAGCTCCTCGTCGAGGCTGGCCACCATCTTCCAGGCCTCGAGCGAGCCCTCGCGCCGCTGCGTGTCCGAGAGGCTCTCGTAGAACTCGGGGCACAGCCACGCCTCGTCGGCGTAGTGGAAGACGCCCACCGGGTTCTTCACCACGCGGCCGCGCACGGTCATGTCCACCGCGCCCTTGCCGCCCAGGCTGCTGTCCACCGCCGCCAGCAGCGTGGTGGGCACCTGCACCAGCCGCACGCCCCGCTTCAGCAGGTGCGCGGCCACCGTGGACACATCGCCGATGGTGCCTCCGCCGATGGCGATCAGCGTGCCCGAGCGCGGCATCGACAGGCCCGCGGCCATCAACTGCTCCAGGGCCTCGAAGGTCTTCGCGCTCTCACCGCCAGCGAGCTGCACGATGGTGTGGGGCTTGCGGGCCTTGAGGGCGGGAATGAGGGTGGGGTGCAGGCGGGCCACCCGGCGATCCACGACGGCGAAGCTGCCCTCGGGAAGGGTGGCGCACAGACGCTTGAAGGAGCCCCACCGGTCGGTGGCGTGACGGTAGGCGCCAGGAGAGAGCTGGATCATGCGGAGTGGGGCCGGGCGTTGAGTTGAAGGACGAGGTCCGCCAGCACGAGCGAGACCATGGACTCCAGCACGGGCACGGCGCGCGGCATGATGCAGGGATCATGTCGCCCGCCCTTCGCGTGGTCCGCGAGCGTGGCCGGAGGCTTGAAGAAGACGCGCAGGGCGACGGGCTCGCCATTGGCCAGGCCACCCTGGATGCCGCCGTAGGTGTCCTTCTGGGAGTGGAAGACGCTGCCGGGCTGTTCGATCCGCGAGAGCAGATCCGGCGGGCCCCAGACGACGCCGGTGACGGCGCCCACGCTGCCCAGCGCGTGCGCGAACAGCGCCTTCATCTTGCCGAAGATGGGCTCGCCGAGGCCCACGGGCAGGCCGTCGACGCGGATGTCGATGCACCCACCGAGGCTGTCTCCGGCCTCCTTGGCGGCGAGGATGCGCCGGGACATCTCCTCGCGGGCCACCGGATCCGGGCAGCGGGTCGGGTGCTCGTCCACCATGGCGCGGGTGAGGCCGGGCGCGGGCACCGCGGACGCCAGGTTGCCCACCTGCGACACCCAGGCGACGGTGCGCACCCCGGGGAAGGACTGGGCCAGGTAGGCCTCGGCCACGGCGCCTCCGATGACGCGGCAGAGCGTTTCCCGGCCGCTGGTGCGCCCACCACCGCGGTGGTCCCGGTGCTTGAAGCGCTCGCGCCAGACGGCATCGGCGTGGCCGGGACGGTCCTCGGACTTGAGCTTGTCGTAGTCCCCGGAGCGCTGGTTCGTGTTGCGCACGATGGCCGCGATGGGCGTGCCGAGCGTCTTGCCCTCGAAGACGCCGGAGAGGATCTCCACCTGATCCGGCTCGGAGCGCGCGGTGACGAGCGCGGACTGGCCGGGGCGGCGGCGATCGAGCGCGGTCTGGATGAGCTCACGCTCGAGGGGAATGCCCGCCGGACAGCCATCGATGATGGAGCCGAGCGCGGGGCCGTGGCTCTCGCCGAAGGTGGTGAGGCGGAAGAGGGTGCCAATCGTATTCATGAAGCGGTCTCCCAGAGGGCGCGCTGCTGTCGGGCCTGGGCGATGAACCAGGCCGCGCCGAGGAGCAGCGGAGTCCCCCCGCGGCGGGTGATTTCCATGGCGATGCGGCGCGCCGGTGCTCCGTAGGCGATGACGGCGACGCGGGCGCCCTCGAAGCGCAGGGTGTCGGGTGGGGTGATGCGATCCGGCCAGGTCCAGATGCCAGCGCCGGAGAGGGGTCCTGAAATCTCCGCGCGGCGCAGGAAGCGGAGCTGAGAGCCCAGCTCGGCGCCCACGACGCGGATGGCGGCACTGGCGCCCCCGTCACCGAGGACGAATACATCCTTGGACCCGAGCCGCTCGAGGACGGAGCGAGCGCCCGCGGTGTCGGTGTTGAAGGACTCCCAGCGGTCGCGGCGGCGGACGAGGGTGTTGATGGCGTCGAGCGGCGAGCCGGTGTGCCGGGCGAGGCGGATCTTGAAGGGGCTGGTGACGGCGAAGCCGCGGTAGTGGGGGAGGAGGGCGTCGACGAGGGCCTCGACGGGAGCGTCCTCTGGGATGTCGATGCGATCGAAGGGCTGGCGGTGGATGCGAGGCGAGCGCGAGTGGACGATCGAGGTCCCCAGAATCCCCAATCGGCTCAATATCCCCTCGCCCTCCGGGAGAGGGACGGGGTGAGGGTGCCGAGCCTCCCGGACCGCATCCGCGAGCAACCGCTGTCCCGGAGCGGCCTTCCAATCACCGCCCACGGCGACGTAATCGAGCACATTGCGCCGGGCGAGCACGGCACGGACAGGAAGCGCCGTGGGCCCCATCGCGAGCACCGTGACCCGCCCCTCACCAAAACGGGCCTTCAACCGGGCCTGGGTCTCCAGCAGCACGGAGATCCGCTCGCGAGACTCCACGCCGAGCGGCTCGATGTGCTTCACCAGCGAACCACTCGGAAGCGCCACGTCCCACAGGCGCAGGGCCTCCTCGGTGGACAGGGGCCGCTCGGCATGATGCGAGGCCAGCAGCTTCCCGGCCGGAGCCGCGAGATCTCCAGCATGAACGACATCCCGATCCACCCACCGGGCGGCGGCCACCCACGCGGGAGGCAGGGGCGTGCCGCGCTCGGACACCAGCAGCTCCAGGATGCCCGCGAGTGCCGAGGCATCCACCGCCTCGGCGGGATGCAGATCCGTGCGCACCTCCAGCACATCGGCGCCCCGGCTCCGGGCCTCGGTGGCGAAGCGCAGGGCGTCGGGGCCGCGGAGGCTCGGGGGGAGGGTGACGACGCGGCGGGCCGGCGTCATGGCTGGCTCCCGGGGGACACGAAAGCGCGGAGGAAGTCGGCGAGGCTCACGGTGGGCACGGCCGCGTGGAGCACCTGGCGCTGGTGGTAGATGGAATGAAGCTCCTCCTCCAGGGACATACCGGGACGCAACCGGGGGCGCGTTTTGTCGGCGAGGAGCCGCTCGCGGTACGTCTCGAAGGAGATGGGCACGAGCAGGGTGTAGCAGGACTGGAGCGCTTCCGGGTGATGCGACAGGAAGCCACCGCCCAGGGCGACGACGGAGCCTCGCGGCAGCTCCAGGAACAGGCCGCGCTCCGCCTCGCGGAAGCCGTTGGTGTCCTGCGCCACCCAATCCCGGAGGCCGCGGCCCGAGCGGCGCTCGAGCTCGACATCCAGATCCAACCCCTGCTTGCCCAGCAGGGCGCTCACCAGGGGCAGCAGGCGCGTCTTGCCGGCGGAGCGATGCCCGGCGATGGCGACCGTCTGCCCGGGCGTGGGCAGGAGCTGGGGGCCGGGCCGGGCGAGCTCCTCCTTCAGCGCAGGCGCGAGCCGTGGATCCACGGCTCCGAGGATGCGCTGGACGAGTTGCTGTTTCTGCTCAGCGGACGGTCCCGACATAGACGTAGGATGTCCCGAACGTCATCGGATGGGCCACCCTTTCTTTGTAGGAGCCGGATTGATCCATCAGTGAGAGGAACTTCTCACCGGCCGGGAAGGCGGCGGAGGTCCGAGGCAGGTACTCGTAGGCCGCCCGGTTGCCGGTGAGCAGGCCGCCGATGGCGGGCATGATCACCCTGCTGTAGAGGCGGAACAGCCCCCCGAAGAGCCCCGTGGGCTGGCCGAACTCGAGCACCACCACGCGGCCGCCGGGGCGCACCACCCGGGCCATCTCCTTCAAGCACTTCACCGGATCATCCACGTTGCGGATGCCGAAGGCGATGGAGGCCACGTCGAAGGAGGCGTCCGCGAAGGGCAGCGCCATGGCATCGGCCACCTGGAACTCCACCTGGAGCCCCTCGCGAGCGGCCTTGGCCGGAGCGTTGTCCAGCATCTCCTTGCAGAAGTCGGTGCCCACCACCCGGCCCGAGGCGCCCACCTTGCGCTTGAAGGCCAGCGCCAGGTCTCCGGTGCCGGTGGCGCAGTCGAGCACGGAGCTGCCCTCCCGCGCGCCACTGAGCCGCACGGCCGCGCGGCGCCACAGCCGGTGGATACCAAAAGACAGGACCTCGTTCGTCACGTCGTACCGCGTGGCGATGGAGGAGAACATCCGCTGGACTTCGGCGCTCATCGAGCCCCCACGACATGGGCCGGGAACTCCGGCCTCCAAAGGTGACGATCCACGGCGGCCAGGACACCCGGCAGCCGCCGCATCAAATGTTGGAAGCGCTCCGGCGTGAGGGCCTGCTGCCCGTCACACAGGGCCTGCTCGGGCCGCGGATGCACTTCGATGATCAACCCGTCCGCCCCGGCCGCCGCCGCCGCCAGCGCCATGGGCTGAATCAGGTCCGGCTCGCCCGTGGCGTGCGACGGATCCACGATGACCGGCAGGTGCGTGCGCTGCTTCGCCAGCGCCACCGCCGCCAGGTCCAACGTGTTGCGCGTGGCCGTCTCGAAGGTGCGGATGCCGCGCTCACAGAGGATGACCTGCTCGTTGCCCCCGTCGAGCACGTACTCGGCCGCCAGCAGCCACTCCTGGAACGTGGCCGCCAGGCCCCGCTTGAGCAGCACCGGCTTGCGCGTCTTCCCCAGCGCCCGCAGCAGCGGGAAGTTCTGCATGTTGCGCGCGCCCACCTGGAGAACGTCCACGGAGTCCTCCATCAGTGGAATCTGCGTGGACTCCATCACCTCGCTGACGATGGGCAGGCCCACCTTGCGCGCCGCCTCTGCCAGCACGCGCAGGCCCGGCTCTCCCATGCCCTGGAAGGAGTAGGGGCTGGTGCGAGGCTTGAATACCCCACCGCGAAGGATGTGGGCACCGGCGGCGGCCACGGCGGAGGCGGTGTGCTCCGTCTGCTCCATGCCCTCCACGGCGCAGGGGCCCGCCATCACCACGAAACCAGGGCCTCCCAGCTCCACCTGTCCTACACGGACACGCGTGCCCTGGGGCTTCCAGGCCCGGGCTACCCGGGGCGTACCTTCTCGGGGCGGACTTCCGCCCTCCTCACCTGGCTTGCCGCTCACGGCCGCCTCCCATTCCCTGTGGAGTTCACGTTGTTTTGAACCCCGTGATGCTTGTATAGCCAAACCGCCGTACAGAACAACAAGAGGTTGCTGCCTCGGCTGGTGGCGCGACCTCGATGAGGACCGGAGATGACGACGCTCGGACGCGGTGACGGAGGCCACTGGGTGGCGGGGACGATGTCCCTGGCCGCGGTGGATCCGCTCGCGGGGGCGGAGGTGCTGGGGGAGCCGTCCGTCTATTGGGAGCGCCCGCTCGCGGGCGAGGCGATGGCGGGGTGGGGCGAGGCGGCCTCGGTGGAGGCCAGCAGTGGGGCGCGGGCCCAGGCGGTGCTCCGGGAGCTGTCGGCACTGGACTCGGTGCGGTGGCTGGGCGAGGCGCCCGCGGCGCTGCCGGGACCCTGGTTCGGGGGCATGCGCTTCTCGACGGCGGGCGGGGACTCGGGGTGGGGGGCGTTCGGCTTCGGGCGGTGGACGCTGCCCGAGGTGGTGGTGTGGCGCGAGGGCCCGGGCCTGATGGTGGCGGCCTTCGCTCCCGAGGGCCCCGGGGCCGAGGACGTGGTGCGCTCGCTGTTGGGACGGGTGGGGGCGAACTTCCCCGCGGGACACCGTCAGGCCCGGAATGGCTCGCAGGCGCTGCGGCTGGCCTCGTCGCGGCCGGACTTCGAGGGACGGGTGGAGCGGGCGGTGGAGACGATCAACGCCGGGGGCCTCCAGAAGGTGGTGCTGGCCCGGGCGGTGGAGGTGGAGGGCGAGTCCTCCTTTGATCGCGTGGAGGTGCTGGCCCGGTTGCGCGAGCAGAACCCGCGCTGTGCCACCTTCCTCTTCCGGGCGCCGGACGGAGCGGCCTTCCTGGGCGCCACGCCGGAGACGCTGTGCCGGGTGGAGGGGCGTCATCTGGAGACGGAGGCGCTGGCCGGCTCGGCGGCGCCCGCGCAGGCCGGGGCGCTGGGGGGAAGCGACAAGGACCTTCGCGAGCACGAGGCGGTGGTGCGCTACATCCTCCGGGCGCTCAAGCCGCTGACGGAGCAGCTGGAGGCGGACGCGGAGCCGGCGCTGCTCACCTTGAAGAACGTGGCGCACCTGCGCACGGGCATCCGCGCCGAGCTGCGCGAGGGCGTGGGGGTGGCCGAGCTGGTGGCGGCGCTGCATCCCACACCGGCGGTGGGAGGAACGCCCCGGGAGCGCGCACTGGAGTTCCTGGTGGAGCACGAGGCGTTGGATCGCGGCTGGTACGCGGGGCCGGTCGGATGGGTAGGACCCGGGCGGGCGCACCAGATGGTGGCGCTGCGTTCGGCGCGCATCAAGGGATCCCAGGCTCGACTCTTCGTGGGTGCTGGTATCGTGGCGGGCTCAAGCGCCGAGGCGGAGTGGCGCGAGACGGAGATGAAGAGCCTGGCCATGCTGCGCGCGCTCGGAGGAGGACATGTCTGACGCCAACCTGAATCAACTGTGGGCGCGGGCATTGGTGGAGGAGTTGGTTCGGGGAGGCGTGAGGCACGCGGTGGTGTGCCCGGGTTCACGCTCCTCGCCCCTGGCGCTGGCCTGTGCCCGGGCGGACGGGCTGCGCGCCTGGTCCGTCATCGACGAGCGCAGCGCCGGTTTCTTCGCGCTGGGGCTGGCCAAGCAGTCGCGGGCGCCGGTGGTGCTGGTGGCCACGAGTGGAACGGCGGGCGCGCACTTCTACCCGGCGGTCATCGAGGCGGCCATGTCGCAGGTGCCGCTGGTGGTGCTGACGGCGGACCGGCCCCTGGAGCTGCAGGGGTGGGGCGCGCCGCAGACGGTGCCGCAGGCGCGTTTCTTCGGGGACTTCGCGAGGCTGTACGCGGACGTGGGCCTGCCGGAGGCGGACGATGCGGCGCTGGTGCACCTGCGCGCCACCGTGGCCCGGGCCGTCTCCGTGGCCTCGCGGGCGCCCCGGGGCACGGTGCAGCTCAACGTGCCGTTCCGCGAGCCGCTCGCGCCCACGCCGGGCACCTTCGATGCCAAGCACCTCTCCTCGCTGGCGCGGGAGGGCAGGCCGGGAGCGCCGCTGACGCGCATCGTCCCGCCGGCGCGCCAGCCGGATGCGCAGGTCCTGGAGGAGATTCGCGCGCGGGTGGCGGCCACCGAGCGGGGCGTCATCGTCTGCGGACCCCGGGACGAGAACGATGGTTTCGCGGAGGCGATCGCCTCGCTGGCCGAGGCCACCGGCTACCCGGTGTTGGCCGAGGCCACCTCCCAGGCGCGCTACGGCGGTGGCCCGGCCACGGTGTCGCTCTACGACGCGATGCTGCGGCACGAGCCCTTCGCCCGGGCGCACCGGCCGGAGCTGGTGCTGCGCTTCGGCGGAGGCCTGACGCCCAAGGGGCCGCAGGCGTGGATCGACGGCTCGGGCGCGGAGATCGTGGTCTTCAGCGACGAGGGAGGGCTCTACGATCCGGCGCACCGTGCGTCGCGGGTGGTGGAGGGCTCGGCGGTGGCGGCGTGCGAGGCGCTGAGCCAGGGGCTCTCGAGGGGCCTGGGCCCCTGGGCGCGGAGCTTCCTGTGGGCCGAGCAGTGGACGCGGGCGGCGCTGGAGTCGGCGTTCTCGGAGGATTCCTCGCTGACGGAGATGCGCATCGCGCACGACGTGGTGGCGGCGATGCCGGACGGGGCGAACCTCTTCGTGTCCAGCAGCATGCCCATTCGTGACGTGGACGCCTTCGCGCCGTCCATGGGCCGGGGGCTGCGGGTGCTCGCCAACCGGGGCGCCAACGGCATCGACGGCATCGTCTCGAGCGCGCTGGGCGTGGCGGCGGCATCGGGGCGGCCCACGGTGCTGCTGACGGGAGATCTGGCCTTCCTGCACGACGTGGGCGGGCTGCTGACGGCGCGCCGCGGCGGGGTGCCACTGACGGTGGTGGTGGTGAACAATGACGGAGGAGGCATCTTCTCCTTCCTTCCCATCGCCCAGGCCGAGGGTGTGAAGTCGCACTACGAGCCGTTGTGGGGCACGCCGCACGGGGTGGACCTGTCGCACGCGGCGGGGCTCTACCAGGCCCGCTTCCGGCGTCCGGACTCGCCCGCGTCGTTGCGGTCGGCCGTGGCCGAAGGGCTCAAGGGTGGGGTCCACCTCATTGAAGTGAAGGTGGCGGAGCGGGCGAGGAACGTGGATCTGCACCGGCAGCTGTTCGCGAGGATGGCGGCCGCACTGGGAGAAGGCCCATGGCTCTGAAGATGGCGTACGAGACGTGGGGAGAGGGTCCGTACCCGCTCCTCCTCCTGCATGGCTTCACGGGGAACCGGTCGGCGTTCGATCACCTGAGGCCGTTGATGAGCGGCAAGGTGCGCGCCATCGCGGTGGATCTGCCGGGGCATGGGGAGACGCCGCTGCCCACGAGGACGGGACGCGACGGCTTCCTGGAGACGATCGACGCGGTGTTCCGGGTGCTGGACGAGGTGGGGGAGCCGAAAGCGAACCTGCTCGGGTACTCGCAGGGCGCGCGTTTCGCGTTGGCGGCGGCGCTGAGCCGGCCCGAGCGCTTCGGGCGGCTCATCATGGAGAGTGGCTCGCCGGGGCTGCACCGGCGCCAGCATCGGACGGAGCGGCGCGTGAGTGACGCGCAGCTGGCGGCCATGCTGCGGCAGAAGGGCGTGCCGGCCTTCATGGAGTACTGGGAGTCGCTGCCGTTGTTCGCGGGGGTGCGCAAGCTGCCGGCGGAGCAGCAGGCGGAGCTCCGGGCGCGGCGCCACCAGTGCACGGTGGAGGGGCTGGTGGGGGCGCTGGAGTGCCTGGGCCTGGCGGTGCAGCCGGACTACTGGCCGGAGCTGCAGCGCCAGCGGCTGCCCACGCTGCTGCTGACGGGGGCGCAGGACGAGAAGTTCACGCAGATCGCCCGGAGGATGGCGGTGGATCTGCCGGTGGTGTGGCGGCGCACGTTCGAGGACTGCACGCACGCCCCGCATCTGGAAGTGCCGGAGGAGTACGCGCGCGAGGTGCTCTCCTTCCTGCAGACGCCCTGGTACGAGTCCCCCGAGTTCGAGAACGCCGTGCCCGAGATCCCCGTGCCCGACAAGAGCGCGGCGGGGGGCAACGGCTAGTTGCCGAGAGCCATTGATTCCATGAACGCGATTGCACCCGCGGTGGAGGCGCCCCGCCCCACCCTGAAGACGTGGTTGATGGCCGCGAGGCCGAAGACGCTGACGGCGGCGTTGGTGCCGGTGATGGTGGGAACGGCGCTGGCGTACGGGCTGGGCGTGGGCCGGTGGCTGCCGGCCCTGGCGGCGCTGGTGGGGGCGATGCTGATCCAGATCGGCACGAACCTGACGAACGACTACTACGACTTCAAGAAGGGCGCGGACACGGAGGAGCGGCTGGGGCCGCAGCGGGTGACGCAGAGCGGGCTGATTGCCCCGGGCGTGGTGCTGGCGAGCGCGCTGACGTGCTTCGGGCTGGCGGTGGCGACGGGGGTGTACCTGGTGGTGGAGGGGGGCTGGCCGATCGTGGCGATCGGGCTGGCGTCGGTGACGGCGGGGTACGCGTACACGGGAGGCCCGTTCCCACTGGCGTACCATGGGCTGGGAGACGTGTTCGTCTTCCTCTTCTTCGGGCTGGTGGCGGTGCCGGGGACGTTCTACGTGCAGGCGCTGACGGTGAGCCCGGCGGCGTGGTGGGCGGCGATTCCGGTGGGGGCGATTGGAACGGCGCTGCTGGTGGTGAACAACCTGCGCGACGCGACGACGGACGTGAAGGCGGGGAAGCGGACGTTGGTGGTGCGCTTCGGCACGACGGCGGGCAAGGCGGAGTACGTGGTGCTGCTGGTGGCGGCGTTCGCGACGCCGCTGGCGATGTGGGGCCTGGGGCTGGCGAGCCCGTGGGTGCTGTTGGCGCTGCTGAGCGCACCGGTGGCGGTGCCGCCGCTGAAGTTGGTGCTGGGAGCGCAGGGAGCGGCGTTGAACCCGGCGCTGGGCGGGACGGCGCGGCTGCAGCTGGTGTTCGGCCTGTTGTTCTCGGTGGGGCTGTACCTGAGGTAGGGCGATGCGCATCACGAAGACGGCCCTCCACGCGCTGCGCCTGGAGATGGTGAACCCGCTGAGGACGGCGAGGGGCACCTACGAGGCGCGAGAGGGTTTCGTGGTGCGGTTGGAGGACGAGGAGGGGAGGGTCGGGCAGGGGGAGGCGATGCCGCTGGAGGAGTTCGGCACGGAGTCGCCGAGCGACTGCGAGCGGACCCTGAACGAGCTGTTGGCGAAGGTGCGCACTGTCACCAACATCGCCACACCGAGCCCAATAACCCCTCGCCCGCCGGGAGAGGGACGGGGTGAGGGTGCCACGGCTCCCAGGTTGGATCCGTGTCTGCTCCCTCTCCCTCTGGGAGAGGGCTGGGGTGAGGGATTTCCCACCCGGGTACCCGCGGCGAGACACGCCGTGGAACAAGCGCTCCTGGATCTCGAGTCCCAGCGCCGGGGTCTCCCCCTGAGCCAATTGCTCTCGGTGGACGCAAGAACAGACCTCCACGTCAACGCGCTCCTGGGAGCCACATCGCCGCGGAATCTCGCGGAAGAGGCGCTCCGGGCGGTGTCGGAGGGCTACGAAACGCTGAAGATCAAAGTCGCCGGGCGCCCCCTGGCGGAGGACGTGGCAAGACTGTCCGCCGTGCGAAGCGAGGTGGGAAACACCATCCGCCTGCGAGTGGACGCGAACGGGGCCTGGACGGAGCCAGAGGCGAGAGCCGCGCTCGAAGCCCTGAGCCGCTACGACCTCGAGCTATGCGAGCAACCGGTGGCGCCGGAGAACACCGAGGCCCTGGCGCGCCTCAGCGAGCACACTCCCTGCCCACTGGCTGCAGACGAATCCCTGTGCCTCCCCGAGGCCACGAGGCACATCCTGAACCACCCCAGCACAGTGAAGATCCTGGTGCTCAAGCCGATGGTACTGGGCGGCTTGCTCCCCACACTGAAGCTGGCGCGAGAGGCGGCGAGCAGAGGCATGGGCTCCTACGTGACGAGCTCGCTGGACGGGGTGATCGCGAGAGCGGGAGCGGCGCACCTGGCGGCGGCGTTGCCCTCGGGGAGGTACGCATCGGGGCTCGGGGTGGGACACCTCTTCAAGGACGAGCCCGGGAACCATCCATTCCGCCCGGTGCGAGGCCGGATCCAGCTTCTGCGGACACCGGGCCAGGGAGTGAACTGATGCAGTGGACGTGCCCCATCCGAACCGGCGCCGATACGAGGCCGGAGGCGCCAGCGCTCACCTTCGCGAACCACCGGTGGACGTACCGTGAGCTGGACACCGAGGTGGGCCGGTGGGTGGCCGCGCTCCAGTCGCGGGGCGTGAAACCAGGAGATCGCGTAGCGCTGCTCGCGACGAACCACGCGGCGGTGGCGCAACTCTTCTTCGCACTCGGACGCATCGGAGCGGTGCTGGCGCCGCTCAACGCGAGGCTCACGCGAGCGGAGCTCCAGCCCCTGCGCGAGGACGTGTCCCCGAGGCTCACCCTGGCGCTCACGGGACTGGCGGAGCGCCTCCCGGGAGCCGAGCCCCTCGAGACCTTCACGGACACGGTGACCACCCCCGTGCCCGACTGCGCGCCACAGGAGGCACAGACCCCCCGAGTCATCCTCTTCACCTCGGGGACGACGGGCCGGCCGAAGGGGGCGGTGCTGACGGAGGGGAACTTCCGGGCCTCGGCGCGGGCGTCCGAGGCGAACCTGGGCTCCCACCCGGCGCCGCACTGGCTGGGCACTTTGCCACTCTTCCACGTGGGGGGCCTGGGGATGCTCACGCGCACCGCGTACGACGGAGGCTGCCTGGTGCTGAGGGAGCGCTTCGACGCGGAGGACACCAACCGGGCGATCGACGAGGAAGGCGTCACGCACGCGAGCTTCGTGGCCACCACCCTGGAGCGGGTGCTGGAGGCGCGGAAGGATCGCCCCGTCCCGGCCACGTTCCGGTGTGCCCTGATTGGCGGAGGCCCTGTCTCCGCGCCACTGTTGGCCCGAGCGAGGGCGGCGGGAATCCAGGGGCTCCAGACCTACGGGCTGACGGAGGCCTGCGCGCAGGTGACCACGGAGAGCCCGGACGAGGCGGACGGGCGTACCGCGGGCCGTCCCCTCCCGGGGTTGCAGGTGCGCATCGTGGGGCCCGGAGGCGAGCCCCTGGCGTCAGGGCGAGAAGGGGACATCGAGGTCCGCGGCCCCACGGTGATGGCGGGCTACCTGAACCGGCCCGAGGCCACGCGCGAGGCATTCCGGGACGGCTGGCTGAGGACGAAGGACGTGGGGGTGCTGGACGAGCGGGGCCGGCTGACGGTGCTGTCGAGGAGGACGGACCTGATCGTCCGGGGAGGGGAGAACATCTACCCGGCGGAGCTGGAGGCGGTGCTGGCGGCGCACCCGGCGGTGCAGGAGGCGGCGGTGGTGGGCGTGCCGGACGAGCGCTGGGGCGAGGTTCCGGTGGCGTTCGTGGCCACCCGCGACGGGCTGCCCGTGCCGGAGGAGCTGGGAGCCTGGTGCCGCGAGTCGCTGGCGGGCTTCAAGGTACCGGCGCGCTTCCTGGGAATCGAGGCGTTGCCGCGCAACGCCATGGGCAAGGTGGAGCGGACGGTGCTGCGCGAGCGGGCCCGGGGGGCCTGAGTCACGCGGCGTCGAGCGCGTCGTCGGCCGCGAGGAGCCAGGAGCGGGCCTCCGGCTCGCCAGGGAAGCGGCGGAGGATGCGGTCCATGCCGCTGCCGCGGGCGATGCGGTTGAGCTGGAGGGCGGTGAGCTCGCTGCCGACGACCTCGGCGATGCGCCGCATGCCGGCCCGCATCGCGGCCTCCTGGCCCTGGCGCAGGAGCTCCGCCGCCTCGGGCGAGGTGGTCTTCAGGTGGCGCAGGTCGGCCAGGGCCCTGACGATGCGCCCGCCCTCCGCGAGCGACTTCACGGCGCTCACGGCCTGCTCGACGAACTGCTGCATCTCCTCCGCGCGGATGGACCCTTCCAGGGTGACTTCCACGAGCGTGTTCGACTGATCGACCTTGACCTGGAACAGGGTGAGCCTCGCCTGAACGGAGCCGGAGAACGGGGCAATGTCCTACTCGGAATTCCTACCGCGTGCCAGATGCCCCAGGTGTGACGGCCTGGTGAAAAACAGAGAAGGGGGCAAGGGGGCGGAAGTGTGGGGGAATCCCCGTCATCTTCTTGGCGGGGCCGGAGGGCTTGCCTAGAATCCCCGGCCGACGAGAGAGGTCATTCCCCAGTGGATCAGGCAACGCTCAACAAGCTGCTCACGGTCGGCGTGCAGAATGGCGCTTCGGACATCCACTTCCGGCCGGGCGATCCTCCCATCTACCGGGTCAATGGAGTGCTGCGACCGCTGAAGATGGAGAAGCTCCATCCGGACCACACCAAACAGGTCGCGCTCCACATCATCAGCGATCCGCTGACGAAGACCCAGCTCGACAGCCTGCAGGAGTACGACACCTCCTACGGGTTGCCCGGGGTGGCGCGCTTCCGGGTGAACATCTACCGGCAGCGGGGCACGCTCGCGTGCATCCTGCGCATCATCCCGGATGAGATCCCCACCATCGACGGGCTGGGGCTGCCGCAGGTGCTCAAGACGATCGCCGCCAACGATCGTGGCCTCGTGCTGGTGACGGGAGCCACGGGCTCGGGCAAGAGCTCCACGCTCGCGGCGATGATCGATCAGATCAACCGCACCGAGAACCTGCACATCCTCACCATCGAGGACCCGGTCGAGTTCATCTACAAGAACATCAAGTCCTCCATCTCGCAGCGGGAGATCGGCCCGGACACGGAGAACTTCGCCATCGCCCTGCGCGCCGCGCTGCGCCAGGATCCGGACGTCATCCTCGTGGGCGAGATGCGCGACACGGAGACGATCGACATCGCGCTCAAGGCCTCGGAGACGGGGCACCTGGTGCTCTCCACGGTGCACACGACGGACGCGTCGCGAACCATCAACCGGCTCATCTCGGTGTTCCCCGCCGAGGAGCAGTCGATGGTGCGCATGCGCCTGGCGGACAGCCTCAAGGCGACCATCTCGCAGCGGCTGCTGCCGAAGGCGGACGGCAAGGGGCGCACCGTGGCGCTGGAGATCATGGTCCAGACCAAGTCGGTGGAGCAGTACATCCGCGAGGACCGGGCCAACGAGCTCAAGGACGTGATCGAGAAGGGCCGGGACATGTTCGGCATGCAGTCCTTCGATCAGCACCTGAGCTACCTCTACAAGCAGGGGGAGATCACCCTGGAGACGGCGCAGAGCGCGGCCACCAACCCGGCGGACTTCCAGCGGGCGCTCGAGTTCGAGTGAGCGCGGAGGGCTCTGTCCCTCAGCGTCGCGTGCGATCGCCCGCGACGGCGGGGACGGGGCGGGACGGCCGGAAGTCGAGCCGTGTCTGGGCCAGGTTCCTCGCCGGCACCGGACCCGGGGGCCGCGGCCGGACTCCCCGCGGCGCGGACTCCTGGGGCATCTGCGTGACGGCGGGCTCCGCGGGCCTGCTGGCGAGCGCCTCGTGGACGGCGCGGGCGAGCAGGGCCTGGCCCTGGGGATAGGGCGCGGCCTCGTCGGTCAGCGAGCACAGCTGCTCCCGCAGCCGCAGGGCCCCCGGAGTGCGCTCGCGCGGATCCCACTGGAGCAGCTCCAGGACGATGGCATCCAGGAGCGGACACACCTCCGGGCGGAAGGCGGACGGAGGAGGGAAGAGCTTCGGAGTGAAGCCCCAGCGGGGATCCTGACGCGCCTCGCAGGGGATGACGCGGCGGCCGGTGAGGGCCTCGTACAAGGTGAGGCCGAGCGCGAACAGATCCGCGCGGGCGTCGAACGGCTCGGCGCGGGCCTGTTCCGGGGCCATGTACCCGGGCTTGCCGACGACCCGGCCCGCGAGCGTGAGCGAGACGTGGTGGGCCGCGCGGGCGATGCCGAAGTCCCCCAGCTTCACCTCGCCGATGCGGGACAGGAGGATGTTGGGCGGGTTGATGTCCCGGTGCACGAGGTTGAGCGGCGTGCCATCGCTCGCGGTGCGGTGGTGGACGTAGTCGAGCCCGGCGGCGAGCTCGGCGCCCAGGTACGTCACCGCGGCCAGGGGGAGGGGGCCTCGGGCGCGGAGCAGCTCGCGCAATGACACGCCCTCGATGAACTCCATGGCCATGAAGCAGGTGTCGCCGAAGCGGCCCACGTCGAGCACCTGGACGATGTTGGGGTGGTGCAGCAGCGAGCCCAGCTCGGCCTCGCGCCGGAAGAGGGTGACGAAGTGGGGATCCCCGGCATGGCTCGGGAGGATGCGCTTGAGGGCCACGCGCTTCTCGAAGCCGCCCTCGGGGCTGTAGGTGGCGCGGAAGACCTCGGCCATGCCGCCCACGCCCAGCCGCTCGTGGAGGAAGTACTTGCCGAGCAGATCCCGGGCGCGCACGGCCCGCAGCGCCTCCTCGGCCTTGCGCAGCAGGTGGTTGGCCACGAGCGCCGCGACACAGCCGGTGAGCAGCAGGTACAGGGCGCGCAGGGTGATGAGCGGCGGAGACAGCATCAGGGGCACGGGGGCCTGCAGCCGGGGCCAGGCCAGCAGCCAGTACAGGAGCAGGGACGCGGTGGCGGCGAGGGCTCCGGCGAAGATGGCCAGCCTCCGGTTGGAGCGCATGGACGCGAGGATGATGAACGCGCCCCACAGGAGCGAGGTGGGGTTGGTGAGGGCCTGCTCGGCGTTCTCGAAGTGCAGGTCGAGCAGGAACTCGAAGACACCCACGAAGATCTCCAGGCTGACGTTGAACCAGCAGATGGCGGGATGGAACCACCCGCGCTGGAGCACCCGGGAGAGGACGCCGTAATAGACACCGTAGGCCGCGGCCATGCTGGCCACGGCGAGGGCGCGGGGCCAGCCGATGGCGGGTCCGAGCAGGAGGGTGGCGAGCACGAAGCACGCCGCGGCGGAGCAGATGAAGCGGGCGACATCGGCCTCGCGCGCGGCGCCATCCTCGCGCAGGTAGTCGGCGAGGAGCTGGGAGCCCATCGAACCAGAGGTATTCTGGGAAACTACTTGTTGCATGGCTCCCGGAGTATTCAACATTCCGACAGTGTCCACCAGACCTGGGAAGTAGGCCTGTGCGCTCGTGGATGGGAAGGGCATGGAGCGGCTCGCAGGGCCACATGGTGAGCGGACATGCGGGCACGAAAAAAACGATGTCCCATCCTCACCGGCTCGCGTGTCCAAGCGGGGAGAGATGAGCGAAGGGCTGAGCCCCACGGAACTTCAGGAGCTCTACGTGGCGGTGTGGAGGAACTTCGGACCCGAGGGAGCGGTGCTGACCCGCCTGCGGTGAGCCGGGGTGCGAAGTGGATCAGGGGCCCGAGGCCGCGGCGGCGGGAGTCGCGGCCGGGGTCCGCCCGCGGATGCGCAGCGGGAAGTCGTCGCGGTCCTGGGCGGCGAGGGCGAGCGTGTTGATGCGATGGCGCTCGCGCGTCTCGGCGAGGCCCACGTCGGAGTCGATCAACCCGAGCGCGAGGGCGAGCGAGTCGGAGTAGGCGGGCAGCAGGGTGCGGTGATCGTAGGGGACGTTGGTCTCGCTGACCTTCTCGAGGTGCCGCACGAGGTTGGTGGTGCAGTTGTTGGTGAACGAGTTGTAGAACTCGGGCCGGGCCTGGAGGTCGCGCATGCGCTGCACCATGTCGAGGAAGAAGGCGACGGTGCGCTCCTGGGAGGCGCGGACGGGGTAGAGGTAGACGTCATCGCGGCGGTGGTTGCTGCGCAGCTGGATGAGGTCGCGCTCGTCGCCGACGACGTAGATGAGCTCGTACTGGCGGAACAGGCCGCCGAGGACCGAGTACGTCTCCCCGTGTTCGCGGCGGATCTCCACGGAGAAGGAGACGAAGCGATCGCCGGAGAACTCGAAGCTGACCATGGTGTGGGCGGCGCCCTCGAAGCCGGAGAAGGGCTCGACGATGAACCAGGCGCGGACGAGGTCCCGGGTGTCGTAGGTGGCGGAGTACCAGGAGGCGTCCCAGTCGGTGGTGCTGCGGTAGCGGAAGTTCCGGATGTCGTGGAGGGTGACGAGGGAGCCCTGGACCTCGGCGCGGGCGGTGCGGACGAGATCCGGAGCCCAGTCGCGGGTGAGCGAGGGCCGCACGGTGCGCGTCCAGACGAACACGGCGGCGCAGAGCACGGCGAGTATCCCGAGCGCGATCCCCCGGGAGCCCAGGAGCCAGGCGAGACCCACGGCCAGGACGAGCAAGAGGAGCACAACGTACCGCCACCAGGGGATGCCCTGGGGACCGCCGCCGGTGAGGAGGACGGCGGGGACGAGCCACGCCATGCCGAGGGCGAGGAGGACGAGCGGACCGGCGAGGGAGAGAAGTCGCATGAACGGCCGGGAGTATCGGTCATGACCGCTCGATTCGCGTAACTCCCTCGCCCTCTGGGAGAGGGGAGGGGTGAGGGTCTACGCTCGCGCGCGAGATGCCAACCACCGACGAACAGGAGCAGGGAGTCCGGCGTATCTACGGAGAGATCGCCGGAGCCTACGAGGCCTTCTTCCCCGTGCTGCACCGGTACGAGGGGAGGGTGGAGCGGTTCCTCGGGGAGACGGTGTCACCGGGCCGCCGGGTGCTCGATGTGGGATGCGGTCCAGGCCAGCTGACGCGGGAGTTGGCGCCGACCGTAGAGGTCGTGGGGTTGGATCTCTCACCCGAGATGCTCGAGCGTGCGCGCGAGGGTCGGCCGTCTGGCGAGTACCGGGTACACAGCTATCGGGAGCCGGTGCCCGCAGAACTCGGCCGTTTCGACGTGGCGCTGGCGGTGGGGTGCCTCGACTTCTGCGACGACCTGGCGAGAACCCTGGGCCACGTGTCCGAGGCGCTGAGGCCAGGAGGGCGCCTGCTCTTCACGGTGCTCGAACGGCGTCCGTGGCTGGAGGGGCACGAGGAGGCCCGGCGCCGGATCCAGACGGCGGACCAGGAGGTGACGCTGTACTTCTGGTCCTTCGCGGAGACGGCGAGGGCCCTCGAGGCCGCGGACCTCCTGCCGCGAACCTACGGGCACGCGCCCGGCTGGGTGCAGCTGCTGGAGCAGCGGACGATGCACTTTGGCTGGTGGGACGTGGAGCGGCGCTGAGCGGGCGGGGTGTCTTCCGAGGTAGGGCCGGAAACAGGGCCACGAACTCAGGACAGTCGAGACGCAGCGCTGTCCGGGATTGGATCCGATAAGTCAGGCCGCACGGAGGGCAACCGAACGTCCTTGACGCGGGGGGCCAGTGTTGCAAAGCATCCGCCGCCCACAAGGTCACACCCATCCCAAGTGTCAGGAGCTTCGTTCATGGCCCCTCCGAGCGGCGAGAAGATCACCCTGCAGAACGGCAAGCTGACGGTGCCGGATCACCCCATCGTCCCCTACATCGAGGGTGACGGCACTGGCCGCGACATCTGGCGCGCCTCGCAGGCCGTCTTCGATGCGGCGGTGGAGAAGGCCTACAAGGGCAAGAAGAAGATCTCCTGGTTCGAGGTGCTGGCCGGCGAGAAGGCCTTCAAGACGGTCAACAACTGGCTGCCGGACGAGACGGTCACCGCGTTCCGCGAGTACCTGGTGGGCATCAAGGGCCCGCTGACCACGCCGGTGGGCGGTGGCATCCGCTCGCTGAACGTCGCGCTGCGCCAGATGCTGGACCTGTACGTCTGCCTGCGTCCCGTCCGCTACTTCAAGGGCGTGCCCAGCCCGGTGAAGACCCCCGAGAAGGTCGACATGACCATCTTCCGGGAGAACACCGAGGACATCTACGCCGGTATCGAGTTCGAGGCCGGCAGCCCCCAGGCCGCGAAGTTCCTCGAGTTCCTGAAGAAGGAGTTCCCGAAGGACGCCGGCAAGATCCGCTTCCCCGAGGGCGTGGGCATCGGCATCAAGCCCGTGTCGAAGGAAGGCACGGAGCGCCTGGTGCGCGCCGCGATCGAGTACGCCATCACGCACAAGCGCAAGAGCGTGACGATCGTGCACAAGGGCAACATCATGAAGTTCACCGAGGGCGCCTTCCGCAAGTGGGGCTACGACCTGGCGGTGCGCGAGTTCGGTGACAAGGTCTACACCTGGGATCAGTGGGAGGCCACCAAGGCCGCCAAGAGCGAGGACGCCGCCAACGCCGAGCAGAAGGCCGCGGTCTCCGCCGGGAAGATCATCATCAAGGACTCCATCGCGGACATCACCCTGCAGCAGGTGCTGACGCGTCCGGACGAGTTCGACGTGATCGCCACGCTGAACCTCAACGGTGACTACCTCTCGGACGCGCTGGCCGCGCAGGTGGGCGGCATCGGCATCGCGCCGGGCGGCAACATCAACTACGTCACCGGCCACGCCGTCTTCGAGGCCACCCACGGCACCGCGCCCAAGTACGCGGACCTGGACAAGGTGAACCCGGGCTCGGTCATCCTCTCCGGCGAGATGATGCTGCGCCACATGGGCTGGAACGAGGCCGCCGACCTGATCATCCAGGGCATGGACAAGGCCATCGCGAACAAGACGGTCACCTACGACTTCGCCCGCCTGATGCGCCAGGAGGGCCAGGGCACCGTCACCGAGGTGAAGTGCTCGGAGTTCGGCCAGGCCATCATCAAGAACATGTAGTCGTCACGAGGAGACACCCCACATGGCTCACACCAAGAAGAAGATTGGTCTCATCGGCGGCGGTCAGATCGGCGGCAACCTGGCCCTGCTCGCGGTGCAGAAGCAGCTCGGCGACGTCGTCCTCTACGACATCCCCGTGGCCGAGGGTCTGGTCAAGGGCAAGGCCCTGGACATCAACCAGCTGTCCGCCGTGGACGGCTATGACTGCCGCGTGACCGGCTCCACCGACTGGAAGGACGTGGCCGGCTCGGACGTGGTGATCATCACGGCCGGCGTGCCCCGCAAGCCGGGCATGAGCCGCGAGGACCTGCTCGAGGTCAACCTGAAGATCATGAAGGACGTGGCGGGCAACATCAAGCAGCACTGCCCCAACGCCTTCGTCATCAACGTGGCCAACCCGCTGGACGCGATGGTGTTCGCGCTCCACAAGATCGCCGGTCTGCCCAAGAACATGGTCGTCGGCATGGCGGGCGTGCTGGACACCAGCCGCTTCAAGTGCTTCGTGGCCGAGGCGCTCAACTGCTCCATCCGTGACGTGGAGGCCCTGGTGCTCGGCGGCCACGGCGACGACATGGTGCCGCTGGTCCGCCACAGCACCGTGGGCGGCGTGCCCCTCACCCAGCTGATCCCCGCGGACAAGCTGAACGCCATCATCGACCGCACCCGCAAGGGCGGCGCCGAGCTGGTGAACCTCTACAAGACGGGCAGCGCCTACTTCGCTCCCGCCTCCAGCTCCATCGCCATGGCGGAGAGCTACCTGCTCGACCGCAAGCGCGTGCTGCCGGCCGCCGCCCTGCTCGAGGGGCAGTACGGCATCAACGGCTACTTCTTCGGCGTCCCCACGCAGATCGGCGCGGGCGGCGTGGAGAAGATCGTCGAGGTGCAGCTCAACGACGCCGAGAAGGCCGAGATGAACAAGTCCTTCGAGTCGGTGAAGAAGACCGTCGGCGAAGTGAAGCTCTAGTCAGCATCCCCCTCTCCCCCTGGGAGAGGGCCGGGGTGAGGGTCTTCCCCCAGGTAGGGCGTGACGACCCTCACTCCCCCACGAGCGGGGCTGATGCCGGAGATGGAACGGGCTTATCCCCCCGCTCCAGTAATCTTTGCGGCTCGCTGAATTCACCAGTTAACTAGCCGGTAGCATTCGCACCGGAGGTCCGAGCGTCGCGCTCGCGGAGTCGCGGCGCTGGCCCTGCCCCCCAGAGGCGTCTGGTCCTCCGGTCACCAAGGAGACGCAGCATGGCAGCAGCAGCGCGGTTCACGGTGGTGGGCGGCGGACTCGCCGGGCTGATGACCACCATCAAGCTTGCCGAGGCCGGCCACCAGGTCGACATCCTGTCCCTCGTGCCGGTGAAGCGTTCCCACTCGGTCTGCGCCCAGGGCGGTATCAACGGCGCGGTGAACACGAAGGGTGAGGGTGACTCTCCGGACATCCACGTGAAGGACACGCTGCGCGGCGGCGACTTCCTGGCCGAGCAGATCTCCGTCAAGGGCATGTGCCACGCGGCGCCGGGCATCATCTACCTGCTCGACCGCATGGGTGTGACGTTCAACCGCACGTCCGAGGGTCTGCTGGACTTCCGGCGGTTCGGCGGCACGCTGCACCACCGCACGGCCTTCGCGGGCGCCACCACCGGCCAGCAGCTGCTGTACGCGCTGGACGAGCAGGTGCGCCGCTGGGAGTCCGAGGGGCGCGTCACCAAGTACGAGTACTGGGAGTGGCTGGGCACGGTGAAGGACGGCACGGGCCGCGTCATCGGCAGCGTGGCCATGGACCTGCGCACCAACGAGGTCCGCACCTTCCCGGCCGAGGCCGTGTGTCTCGCCACGGGTGGCCCGGGCATCGTCTTCGGGCGCTCCACCAACTCCATCATCAACACCGGTACCGCCGCCGGCCGCGCCTACATGGAGGGCGCCATCTACTCCAACGGCGAGTTCATCCAGGTGCACCCCACCTCCATTCCGGGTGAGGACAAGCTGCGCCTGATGAGCGAGTCGGTGCGTGGCGAGGGTGGCCGCGTCTGGGTGCCCAAGAAGAAGGGCGACACGCGCGACCCCAAGGACATCCCCGAGAGCGAGCGCTTCTACTTCCTCGAGGAGAAGTACCCCAAGTACAAGAACCTGGTGCCGCGCGACGTGGCCACCCGGGAGATCTTCACGGTGTGCCGCGAGATGGGCCTCGGCCTGGGCGGCGGCGACGCCGTGTACCTGGACGTCACGCACATCCCGGCCCACGTGCTCACCGCCAAGCTGGGCGGCGTGATGGAGATCTACGAGAAGTTCGTGGGCGATGACCCGCGCTACGTGCCCATGAAGATCTTCCCGGGCATGCACTACTCCATGGGTGGCCTGTACGTGCAGTTCGAGGCGGATCCCCAGACGCAGACACCGCTGGTGGGCAGCCCCGTCAACCAGTCCACCAACATCCCCGGCCTGTATGCCGCGGGCGAGGCGGACTACGCCTACCATGGCGCGAACCGCCTGGGCGCCAACTCGCTGCTCTCCTGCATCTACAGCGGCATGATCGGCGGCCCGGCCATGGTGGCCTTCGCCAAGAGCCAGTCCAAGAGCGCCACCGACGCGGACAACCAGAAGTACTTCGCCGACGCGCAGAAGTACTGGCAGGACCGCTTCGCCACCATCAAGGCGATGAATGGCACGGAGAACGCGTACGGGCTCACCAAGGAGCTCGGCGATCTGATGACGGAGAACTGCACCGTCGTCCGCTACAACGATCGGCTCAAGAAGACGGTGGAGAAGATCCGCGACTTCAAGGCGCGCTGGAAGAACATCAACGCGCTGGACACGGGCAACGTGGCCAACCGGAGCATCTCCTACGTCAACCAGCTCTGGAACATGTTCGAGCTGGCCGAGGTGATCGCCAAGAGCGCGTTGCAGCGCGACGAGAGCCGCGGCGCCCACTACAAGCCGGAGTTCTCGCTGCCCGAGCCCAAGGTGAAGGATCCGACGAAGGATCCCGAGTGGATGGCGCTCTGGAAGAAGCGCCACGAGAAGTGGGCCAAGACGACCATGGCTGCTTACTCGGCCGAGGGCCCGCAGATCACCTATCAGGACATCCCCACGCCCGTGCTCGATCCCGAGCCGCGCTGGTACGCCTAAGGAAGGGACGGAGGGAACGACATGGACAACGCGACCGTGCAGGCGCCTGTCAGTACCACCACGAAGCACGTCACCTTCCGCATCTGGCGGCAGGACGGCCCGGATGCGCCGGGTCACTTCGACGAGTTCCGCGTCCCGTATGGCAAGGGCGCGAACGTCATCTCCTGCCTCATGGAGATCCAGCGCAACCCGGTCACCACCGACGGGCGGAAGGTGGCTCCGGCCATCTATGACGCCGCGTGCCTCGAGGAGGTGTGCGGCAGCTGCGCCATGAACATCAACGGGCGGGTCCGCATGGCCTGCTCGGCGCTGATCGACCGCATCATCGGGGACGGGGAGCCCATCATCACCCTGGAGCCGATGAAGAAGTTCCCGGTCGCCCGCGACCTGGCCGTCAAGCGCGACCGCATGTTCGAGGCGCTCAAGCGCGTCAAGGCGTGGATCAACATCGACGGCACGCACAACCTCGGCCCCGGCCCGCGCCAGTCCCAGGCGGACCACACGGTGATGTACAAGCTGTCCACGTGCATCACGTGCGGCAGCTGCCTCGAGGCGTGCCCGCAGGTGACGCTCGACAACGACTTCGTCGGCGCCGCCGCCATCAGCCAGGCCCGGCTCTTCAACATGAACCCCACCGGCAAGATGAACGGTGAGGAGCGCGTCCGGGGTCTCATGGGTCCGGGCGGCATCCAGGACTGCGGCAAGGCGCAGAACTGCGTGAAGGTGTGCCCCAAGGAGATCCCCCTCACCACCTCCATCGCGGTGATGAACCGCGAGGTGACCAAGCAGGTCATCAAGGACATCTTCTTCGACCTCGGCGGCGAGAAGACGTCCGCGGGCGGTCCGGGGTAGGGCAGGGCCGCTTCCGTTACACCACCGTTTTCACGAGGCCCCGCGTCCGGCTGTTCCCCGCCGGTCCGGGGCCTCGGTTCTTTCTGGTCCGTCTGATTGGCCCTTGACAGTAGGGCCTTGCCAAGCGGGCCATTCTGCGCGAGAGAGGCAGCCGCGCCGTTCCGCCCCGGGGGCTCGCTTCCGGGTGCCAGTCTCTCGCATCACTCGCGTCACCCGGAGCCTCGATGAAGATCCACGAGTACCAGGGCAAGGAAATCTTCCGGAAGTACGGCGTTCCCACGCCGCGCGGCATTCTCGCGCTCTCGCCCAACGAGGCCGAGGCGGCCGCCAAGGAGCTGGGCACGCCGGTGGTCGTCGTGAAGGCCCAGATCCACGCCGGTGGCCGTGGCAAGGGCGGCGGCGTGAAGCTCGCCAAGAGCCCCGCCGAGGCCAAGGACCTGGCCAAGCAGATGCTGGGCATGAAGCTCAAGACGATCCAGACCGGGCCCGAGGGCCAGACGGTCCACAAGGTCTACATCGAGGAGGGCCTGGCCATCGGTCAGGAGCTGTACCTCGGCGTGACGCTGGATCGCGCCACCTCGCGCGTCACCTTCATGGCCTCCCGTGAGGGCGGCGTGGAGATCGAGGAAGTGGCCGCGCACAGCCCCGAGAAGATCCTCCGCGAGTCGGTGGATCCCGCCGTGGGCTTCCAGGACTTCCAGGGCCGCAAGCTGGCCTTCGGCCTGGGCCTCACCGGTCCCACGGTGAACAAGTTCGTCCAGTTCTGCTCCGCGCTCTACCGCATGTACATGGAGACGGACGCCGCCCTGGTGGAGATCAACCCGCTGGTCATCCTCAAGGATGGCGGCGTGGTGGCGCTCGACGCGAAGGTGACCTTCGACGAGAACGCGCTCTACCGGCACAAGGATCTGCTCGAGTACCGTGACGTCGCCGAGGAGGAGCCGCGCGAGACCCAGGCCAAGGAGTGGGACCTGGCCTACATCGCGCTCGAGGGCAACATCGGCTGCATGGTGAACGGTGCGGGTCTGGCCATGGCCACCATGGACACCATCAAGCTGGTGGGCGGTCAGCCGGCCAACTTCCTCGACGTGGGCGGTGGCGCGAGCAAGGAGAAGGTGACGGCGGCCTTCAAGCTGATCCTCGCCGACCCGGCCGTGAAGGCGGTGCTCGTCAACATCTTCGGCGGCATCATGAAGTGCGACGTGATCGCCGAGGGCATCATCGCGGCGGCCAAGGAAGTGCAGCTCAAGGTTCCGCTCGTGGTGCGGCTCGAGGGCACCAACGTGGAGAAGGGCAAGGAGCTGCTGCGCAACTCCGGCCTCGCCATCACCCCCGCCGACAACCTCCGCCAGGCCGCCGAAAAGGCCGTCGCGGCGCTGAAGTAGTCCAGGCAGAGAAAGGTTCAATCCATGAGCATCCTCGTCAACGAGAACACGAAGGTCCTCTGCCAGGGCATCACCGGCTCGGCGGGCTCGTTCCACTCCAAGCAGATGTTGGAGTACGGCACGAAGCTGGTCGCTGGCGTCACGCCGGGCAAGGGTGGTACCGACTTCGAGGGCAAGGTCCCCGTCTTCAACTCGGTGGCCGACGCGGTGAAGCAGACCGGCGCCAACACCTCGGTCGTCTTCGTCCCGCCCCCCTTCGCGGCTGACTCCATCATGGAGGCCGCCGACGCGGGCATCTCCCTCATCATCGCCATCACCGAGGGCATCCCCGTCAACGACATGATCAAGGCCAAGCGCTACCTGCAGGGTAAGCCGGGCGTTCGCCTGATCGGCCCCAACTGCCCCGGCGTCATCACCCCGGGCGCCAGGTGCAAGATCGGCATCATGCCGGGCCACATCCACAAGCCGGGCCGCATCGGCGTGGTGTCGCGCTCGGGCACGCTGACCTACGAGGCCGTGTACCAGCTCACCCAGCTGGGCCTGGGCCAGTCCACCGCCGTGGGCATCGGTGGTGACCCGGTCAACGGCACGGACTTCGTGGACGTGCTGAAGCTCTTCAACGCGGACCCCGAGACGGACGCCGTCATCATGATCGGCGAGATCGGCGGCGACGCCGAGGAGCGCGGCGCCGAGTACGTGGCGCGCGAGTTCACCAAGCCCATCGCCGGCTTCATCGCCGGCCAGTCGGCTCCTCCGGGCAAGCGCATGGGCCACGCCGGCGCCATCATCTCCGGTGGCAAGGGCACGGCCGCGGAGAAGATGAAGGCCATGGAGGCCGCTGGCTTCGTCATGGCCGCCAGCCCCGCCGAGCTCGGCACCACGCTTCAGGAGGCCGTCCGCCGCGGCGCTCCCAAGAAGAACCGCTAGTCCCACCTCCCACACGTCAGACGAGGACCATCAACCATGGCCATCGAGCGTACGCTGTCCATCATCAAGCCCGACGGGCTCCAGAAGGGCGTCATCGGCAAGATCATCTCCCGCTTCGAGGAGAAGGGCCTGAAGCCCGTTGCCATCCGCCTGCAGCACCTGTCCCAGGCCCAGGCCGAGGGGTTCTACGCCGTCCACAAGGCGCGTCCCTTCTTCAAGGACCTGGTCAACTTCATGATCTCCGGCCCCGTGGTGCTGATGGTGCTGGAGGGTGAGAACGCCGTCCTGGCCAACCGCGACATCATGGGCGCCACCAACCCGGCCAATGCCGCCCCGGGCACCATCCGCCGCGACTTCGCCACCAGCATCGACCAGAACACGGTGCACGGCTCGGACAGCCTGGAGAACGCGAAGATCGAGATCGCGTACTTCTTCCGCGAGACCGAGATCGCCCCCTACGAGTACACCAGCAAGAAGTAGCTGGCAGGGCCTCGCGCCCGGGACACGGCCCGGCTCCCGCGCTCCTCCGCGGGGACCGGGCCGCCGTCTTTTCCACGTCCGGCGCAGGGTAGGGGAGGGAACGGGCCCTCCTTTGACTCCGAGTCCTATCTTGTGGGAAGTCACCCCCACACTCCCCCCGTTGGAACCATGATGCAGCCCGAGTCCTCCCACATCCCCGCCGCGATCGCCGAGCTCCAGGCGACCCCCGCGCCCACGCCGGCCCCCGCGCCCGCGAAGCTCACGGAGGTCTCCAGCCTCACCCTGGAGGGGCTCACCCGCTTCTTCACCGAGGAGCTGGGCGAGCGTGCGTTCCGGGCCGGCCAGCTGTACCGGTGGATCCACCAGCGCGGCGCCACCTCCTTCGACGAGATGACGGACCTCTCCAAGGCCCTGCGCGAGAAGCTCAAGACGCGCGCGGAGATCGTCCCCCTCGTGAAGGACGCCGAGCAGCGCTCGGTGGATGGCACCATCAAGTACCGCTGGAAGACGCGGGACGGCCGCTACATCGAGTCCGTCTACATGCCCTCCGAGGACCGCAAGACGCTGTGCGTGTCCACCCAGGTGGGCTGCGCCATGGCGTGCAGCTTCTGCATGACGGGGACGCTCGGCCTCAAGCGCAACCTCACCCCGGGGGAGATCGTCGCCCAGGTGCACGCGGTGAACCGCGAGGTGCGCAAGCTGGAGAAGCTGGAGACCTACCGCCCGCTCTCCAACCTGGTCTTCATGGGCATGGGCGAGCCCCTGCACAACTTCGAGAACCTGAAGACGGCGCTCTCCATCCTCCAGTCGGTGGAGGGGCCCAACTTCAGCCACCGCCACATCACCGTGTCCACGGTGGGTCTGGTGCCGATGATCGAGCGCTTCGGCCAGGAGACGGACGTGAAGCTCGCCATCTCGCTCAACGCGAGCACGGACGAGCAGCGCTCCAAGACGATGCCCGTCAACCGCAAGTGGAACATCGCGGCGCTGCTCGACGCCTGCCGCAAGTTCCCCCTGCGCCAGGGCCGCCGCATCACCTTCGAGTACGTCCTCCTGCGGGACTTCAACGACAGCGACGAGGACGCCTACCGCCTCATCGAGCTGCTCAAGGACATCCCCGCCAAGGTCAACCTCATCCCCTACAACGAGAACCCGGGGCTGGGCTTCAAGACGACCATGGACGAGCGCGCCGAGCGCTTCCGGGAGCTCCTCACGAACGGGCACGTGGCCGCCTTCATCCGGCAGAACCGGGGCCGTGATATCGCCGGAGCGTGTGGCCAGCTGGCCAACCGGGGTGGCGAAAACGACTCCGAATCGACGCAAAACCCCGAGCTTCCTTGACAATCCGCTTGTGGCGGCGTTAAGAGCGCCCCCCTCCAAGCTGATCACCTTCTTGTCTCACCTTCAGTTTTCACCTGGAGCATCAGAAATGGCCGTTGTCCTCCGTCTTGCCCGCGCGGGCGCCAAGAAGAAGCCGTACTACCACGTGGTGGCCACCGACTCCCGTAACCCCCGGGATGGCAAGTTCCTCGAGGCCGTGGGTTCCTACGATCCCAACCACAAGCCCGCCAAGGTGGAGTTCGCCGCTGAGCGCCTCGAGTACTGGCTGAAGTCCGGCGCGGTGCCCTCCGAGACCGTGGGCGAGCTCATCAAGCGCCACAAGCGCGCCGCCCCCGCCGCCAAGCCCGCTTAGTCTCCTCGCAGGCCGAGCGGACAGCGTGGAGCAGCTCATCATCTATCTCGCGCGGGCCCTGGTCGATCAACCGGACCAGGTGAGCCTGCGCGCGTCCGACGTCGAGGGGGCCCGGCTCTATGAGCTGAAGGTCGCCCCCGAGGACGTGGGCAAGGTCATCGGCCGGGACGGTCGCACCGTGGGTGCCCTCCGGACGTTGGTTGGCGCCGCGGCCCAGAAGCAGGGCCAGAAGGTCCGTCTGGAGATCCAGGACGACCGGCGTCAACCCCTGGCCGGGACCCCCACGCCCGCCACACCCCCTGAAGGCCCGTGACCCTCAAACCCCATCTCGAGCTGGGCTATGTGGCCCGCGCCCATGGTCTCCAGGGAGAGGTGGCCGTCCGCACCTTCGACCCGGCGTCCGAGACGCTCGACCATGTCGAGCGTGTGCTCGTGCGTCCCCGTACCGGCGCCGAGCGCGTCTTGCGGATTGTTTCCGTGCGGCCCACGCCCAAGGAGATGCTCGTCGTCTTCGAGGGCGTGAAGGGCCGCGATGCCTCCGAGGCGCTGGTGGGCGCCAAAGTGCTCGCCTTCCGGGAGGACCTCGAGCCTCCCGCCGAGGACGAGTACTTCCAGGGTGACCTGGTGGGGCTCACCGCCGTGGACGCGTCCGGCAAGGTGCTCGGCCGCGTGGAGGAGATCTGGGAGACCGGTGAGGTTCCCAACCTCGTCATCCGCGCCGAGGGCCAGGAAGAGCTGGTGGTGCCCTTCGTCGACGACTTCGTCTCCACCGTGGACATCCCGGGCGGCCGGCTCGTGGTGAAGCCTCCGGAGTACCTGGAGGTGGGTGGGCAGGAGTCGGCGGAGGGCGAGCCAGAAGGGGGCGAGTGATGTACCCCGTGGAGGTGGTGACGCTCTTCCCGGACAGCGTCTCGGGCTACCTGGGCGCGAGCATCCTCGGGAAGGCCCAGGAGAAGGGGCTGCTCGGCGTCACCGTCACGTACATCCGCGACTACGCCGAGGGAAAGCACCGCGTCACCGACGACACGCCCTACGGGGGTGGTGCCGGCATGGTGATGAAGCCGGAGCCGCTGGTGGCCGCCATCGAGGCCGCCCGGGCCCGCGCCCCCGCCGGGGCGAAGGTGCTGCTGATGAGCCCTCGGGGCCCCGTCTTCACCCAGGCGCGGGCGCGCGAGCTGGCGAAGGAGCCCGGGCTGATCCTCGTCTGCGGCCGCTACGAGGGCGTGGACGAGCGCGTCATGCCGTACCTGGACGGGGAGGTGTCCCTGGGGGACTTCATCCTCACCGGGGGCGAAGTGGCCGCCCTGGCCGTGGTGGACGCCGTGGCCCGGCTGCTGCCCGGAGTGCTGGGCAACGAGGTCTCCAGCGTCACGGAGAGCTTCGAGGAGGGCCTGCTGGAGCACCCCCACTACACCCGGCCGCCCGTCTTCCGCGGCGCCGAGGTGCCCGCCGCCCTCCAGTCCGGAGATCACGCGCGGATTGCCCGTTGGCGCCGCTGGAAGGCCCTGCAGCTCACCCGGGAGCGGCGCCCGGACCTGTATGCCCGCCTGCAGTTCGACAAGGCGGATTTGAAGCTGTTGTCGAAGAAAGAGGAGGAGCTGTAGCCCCTCCGACGGTTCCTGGGCCATTGGTCGGTGTTCAGCGGGCTTGTCCGACCCCCGGCTCTCTGGTAGTACGGCCCGCTCTCAGTTTTCGTACCCCGAGTCCGAGCTTTTCTGGAGTCAGTCATGCGTCGCAGCGCGATCGAGTACGTGGAGGCCAAGAACCTCCGTAAGGACGTCACCGAGTTCCGTACCGGTGACTCGGTTCGAGTCCACTGGAAGGTCAAGGAGGGCGACAAGGAGCGCGTGCAGGCGTTCGAGGGTGTCGTCATCCGCAAGAAGAAGGGCCACAACCGTGCCACCTTCACCGTGCGCAAGGTGTCCTTCGGCGTGGGCGTGGAGCGCATCTTCCCGATGCACAGCCCGCGCTACGAGAAGATCGAGGTCCTCTCCCGCGGCAACGTGAGCCGCAACCGCCTCTTCTACCTCCGCGCCCTCAAGGGCAAGGCCTCCCGCGTGGAGACCCAGGAGGACGCGGAGATGCGCCGCGCCGCCGCTGTCAGCCACGCGGCCGCCAGCCACGCCTCCGGCAAGACGACCGCCAAGGGTCCGACCGCCTGATTGCTCGCCGGCCCTCGTGGGCCGGTGCTTTTTTGGGGAGCGTCCTTTCGAGGACGCTCCCTTTTTTCATGCCCATGCGCGCTAGAATGGGGGCGCATGCACTTCGTCGAGGTTGCCGTCCAGAACGTCCGGGGGTTCTCTCCGGCGGGCCGTTTCGCCTTCAAGACCGGGTATCTGGTCCTCAAGCCCCCCACGCCGGAGCTGAGTCCATTGGCGGGGCTGTCACTCGCGCTGCTCTACGCGGATGGCCGGGGCGGTGATGCCGCGCTCGCCGCCTCCACGCAGAAGGCGGGCAAGGCCGCGCTCACCTTCGTGGGACAGGACTCCGTCACCTACCGCGTGTTGCGCGAGCTGGGTGGAGGCGGCTCGCTGCACCGGCTCAACCCCGCCACGAAGCAGCCGGAGCTGGTGACGCAGGACACCGCCGAGGCCAACCAGTTCCTCCGCGGCCAGGTGGGTCTGCCGCCGCGCACCACCTTCGAGCAGCTCTTCTGCCTCCAGGCGGCGCAGCTACCCTCGCGCCGTCCTCGCGGTGGGGCCCGGGCCTCCACGTCGGGCCTGCGCGCGCTCTCGTCTCCGGGCATGCCCGCGATGCGCTCGCCCACGTCTCCGGGCATGGCGCATTCCTCTCCCGGCATGTCCATCTCGTCTCCGGGTGTCATACCGGTCTCGGACATCCCCGCCGCCGAGGCGAAGGTGCGCGAGCTCGAGAAGGAGCTGGTGCTCTGCAGGGAGGTGGACAACCTCCAGTTCGAGGTGGACGGGCTCAACTCCCAGGTCTTCGATCTCGAGTCGAAGCTGCGCGGCACCGATGGCCTCAAGGAGAAGGTGCGCCAGGCCGAGGAGGCCTGGAACGCCGAGCCCACGCCCGAGTCGTTCGGTCTGCCCCAGGACATCGTGGCCCGGGCGGAGCGCTACCCGCGGTCGCTCGCGCGCCGTGACGAGGCCCTGGCGCGCCTGGAGTCCGAGCGCGAGGTGGCCGAGGAGGAGGCGCAGCGGCTGCCGGACATCGAGCCGCTCGTGCGCAACCGCAACTTCTGGATCGCCGTGGCCGCGGGTGTGGCGTGCTTCGCCGTCAGCTTCTCCTTCAGCGACTGGGCCCGGTACGTGGCGCTGCTGGACATCCCGGCCTTCGGCTTCGCCGCGGTGCTCGCCATGCGCTACGTGGACGAGCTGCAGGACAGGGACCGGTTGGGCCGCCGCAAGGAGATGTTCGCCGTGCGCGAGAAGAAGATCCTCGAGGAGTTCGAGGCCGAGGCCGGTCCGGTGCGCAAGGCCCTGGAAGTGTTCGACGTGGACACGCCCAAGGAGATTCCCCTGCGCCTGCAGCGCCGCGAGCAGCTCGGCGCCGAGGTGGCCCAGCTGCGCGCCGAGCTCGTCTCGGTGGAGAAGCACCCGGAGTTCCAGGAGGCCATCCGTCAGCTGCCGGTGCTCCGCCAGCAGATCGAGCTGCTCAACGCGAAGATCTCCGAGAAGGGCGCCTTCGTGCGCGACCTGCGCGAGGTGGAGCGGGAGCTCGCCCGGCTCAAGGAGTCCATCGCGCTGGCGCGCAACCCGCAGCTGGCCGGCATGGGCATGGCGGGGGCCGACCTGGCCGGTGGCGGCATGGAGCCCCTGGAGGATCCGGCGCCCCTGGTGCTCGGCCTGGCGGGGGATCTGCTGGCCACGGACGTGGCCGCCGTCATCGGGATGATGCGCGAGCGGTGCGTGCAGTACTTCAGCGCGCTCACGGAGCGCCGCTACGTCGGCGTGGAGTGGGATCGGGATGGGCGGACGATGGTGGTGACCTCCGCGGGCCGGCGCGTGCCGGTGGGCGAGCTGCCTCCGCGTGAGGTGGACCTCTTCTTCCTGAGCCTGCGGCTGACGGTGGTGGAGAAGGTGAGCGCCCGGGTGAAGCTGCCGCTGCTCGTGGAGGACGCGCTGGTCGGCCTCGACGAGTCCCGGCTGCCGCTGCTGGGGCGGATGCTCAAGCACCTGGGCACGTTGACGCAGGTGCTGCACGTCACGCCGCATCCCGGCCTGGCGCAGCTGTCGGACGGGCCTGTCAGTGTGTAGGACGCGCCACGTGGCGTGAGGGGCCCCCAACGGAGGGGGCTCGGGAGGGGTGGGGATGGGAAGGGCAGGGGTGGATCGGAAGGGGTTCGGGGACGAGGGCGAGGAGGCGGCGGTGCGTTTCCTGGAGTCACGGGGCTACCGGGTGCGCGCGCGCAATTTCTCCTGCCGCTACGGGGAGCTGGACGTGGTGGCCGAGCACGGGGACACCGTGTGTTTCGTGGAGGTGCGGATGCGCTCCACGGCGGTGTGGGGAGACCCTTCCCACACGGTGTCCTTCGCCAAGCAGCGCAAGGTGGTGAAGGCCGCGCTGCATTACCTCCTGGCCCACCGGCTGCGGGACAGGATGATCCGTTTCGATGTCATCTCGGTGGTGGGCCGTGGCGAGCACGCGACGGTGGAGCACCTCCCGGGCGCTTTCGACGCGGGGATGTGAGGAACGGATATGCCTGGAACGCTCTATCTGGTGGCCACGCCCATCGGGAACCTGGGGGACATCTCCACGCGCGCCCTGGAGACGCTGCGCGCGGTGTCCTTCGTGGCCTGTGAGGACACGCGGCACTCGCGCGTGCTGTTGGACCACTTCGGTATTTCCGCGGACACGGTGAGCCTGCCGGCCTTCGCCGAGGGCCAGCGCGCCGGCCGCATCCTGGAGCGGCTCGAGGCCGGTGAGGACTGCGCGCTGGTGACGGACGCGGGCAGCCCGGGGATCAGCGATCCCGGGGAGAAGCTGGTGGCCGAGGCCATCGAGCGCGGGGTGAAGGTGGTGCCAATTCCGGGCCCCACGGCGCTGGTGGCGGCGCTGAGTGCCTCGGGGCTGCCCACCGGGCGCTTCCACTTCCTGGGCTTCCTGCCGCGCAAGGGACCCGAGCGCCAGGCCATGCTGGAGGAGGTGGCGCCGCTGTCGGCCACGGTGGGGATCTACGAGTCCCCACGCCGGCTGGCCGAGACGCTGACGGACCTGAAGGCCGCGCTGGGAGACCGGCGCGCGGTGGTGGCGCGGGAGCTGACCAAGGTGCACGAGGAGTTCGTGCGCGGCACGCTGTCGGCGCTGGCGGAGCGCTACGCGGCCGAGGAGCCCCGGGGTGAGGTGGTGGTGCTGGTGGAGGGGCGCACCGGAGAGCGGCGCTGGTCCGAGGAGGAGCTGCAGCGAGCGCTGGAGGAGGGGCTCGGGCGAGGGGAGAAGCTCAAGGCCCTCAGCACCGAGCTGGCCCGGCGCGCCGGTTGGTCCGGACAGGACGTGTACCGGCTGGGGCTCGGGCTCAAGAAGCGGTGAACCCCATCAAGTGAGTCCAGTCCTCACCAATATCCCCTCGCCCTCCGGGAGAGGGTCAGGGTGAGGGTATCCAGGCCCGTTCTTCAACCCGTGACCCCCCCGTGTGGACAGGGGGTTCAACCCGGGATGCGGGCACCCTCACCCCGTCCCTCTCCCGAGGGGAGAGGGGAAATTCAGAACCGCAGGGTGGCGGTGACGTCCAGACGGAAGTCCCTGCTCTCGGTGGCGAGGAAACGCCGCGAGACGAAGTCCGTGCGGTAGTCGAAGTTGGGGTTCAGCTCGGCGGTGTTGCCCGTGATGTCCACCGTACCGTTGCCGTCCAGGTCCTTGCCGATCTTCTCGTCGGTCAGCACGTGGTCCGTGTTGTACAGGTACATGCCCGAGCCCCGGACGGACAGGAAGTCGGAGAGCTGGGCCGTCAGGGCGAACTGGCCGCCGATCTGCACGTAGTCCCCGGTGGCGAGCAGCTTGCGCAGCGGGCCGCTCATCTCGTTGTAGTAGCGGCCCTCGGACACGTAGTTGCTGATGGCACGCAGGTCCAGCTTGAACTTGCGCGTGGGCGTGTCGAGCACCTGGAACTCGGAGCCGAACATCACGCCGGCCACGTGGGGCGCCTGGATGCCCGTCTCCTTGCGCTCCCACCCAGCGGCGCCGCAGTTCTGCGGGTGGCCGAGGTTCTGCGGATCCACGTTGCGGTTGTTGCAGTTCGTCCAGGCGCCCGGGCCGCGCACCGGGATGGTGTAGTGCATCCGGAAGTACGGATCCGCCAGGCCGATCTGCCGCGAGAGCGCCGTGTACACCGTGTACTTGTGCACCCGGTCACCAACGGCACCCCGCTGGTCCTTGGTCGTCACGAAGCTCGGGTCGAGCAGCTTCGCCGTGGGCGCCTCGTAGTCCAGCCCCACCGTCCACGTGGGCTTCGTCTCGTCCTTGAGCTGGTTGAAGATGGACCACGCGAACCCGAAGCGCGCGTTGCCCAGACCACCGCGGAACGTCTCGAAGAACCCGTTCGCGGGCATGTTGAAGAGCGGCTCGGGGGTCGTGAGCGAGCAGGGCTTGCCCATGCCGTCGCAGTTGTTGCGCACGAAGTTGTTCGTGATGGTGGAGTTGCCCGGGTTCGTGCCCGACACGAACGCCCAGGACTCATCCTGGAGCAGCACCACGGGCAGCCCGAACGACAGCTCCACGTCCTGGGCGATGCCAAAGGCCACGTCCAGGTTCAGGCGCGTGTCGTAGCTCCTGTACCAGAGCTCGCCCTGGTACTGACGCGTCCCGCCCGTGGTGGTGGGCAGGGCCTCGCGGACGATCTTCGTACGCCGCTGCGAGTGCTCGATGCCCACATCGATGAACATCCCGAATGGATCCTCGTCCTCGAAGGACGAAGCGACGCGGGTGATATCCGCCGCGGTGGCGACGAACGGCACTCCCAGCGTCAGCGCGGCGACTACGGCGCGAAGCCTGGACATCCGACCTCCGGAACCACTTCCTCGGAGGTCGGGGCGAGGGGTCCGCTCGGACCACCCGTGCCGCGTAACCCCCGGGAAATGTTGAGAAATTGTCCGGGGACGCTAGCCGCCGCCAGCAGGGGTGTCAAGAAACGGATGGCTTCATCCGCCGGCGACCGTGGTGCCGAGCAGCCCATCCTGCCGGCGCACCTCGGCCTCGAAGGCCGTGCGCTGGCCCGCCGCGAGCGAGCGGCGGTAGGTGCGGTGGCTCTCGTACGGATCCAGCACGCGCTCGTCACCGGCCTCGAGCTGATAGTGCAGGTGGGGCGCGAAGGAGCGGCCACTGTTGCCGCTGCGGCCCAGCATGGTGCCCACGTTGAAGCGGTCTCCCACCTTGAGCGAGCGCGGCAGCTCGTCCATGTGCAGGAAGAGCGCGCGGCGGTGCTTGCCGCCAATCTCCTCCAGCTCGATGCAGTTGCCGTTGAAGCGGAAGCTCCAGTTCTTGCGGCGGACAATGCCCGTGAAGGGCGCCTTCACCGGAGTGCCCACGGGCGTCTTGAAGTCCACGCCCTTGTGCCGGCGGCCATCGCGCAGCAGCGACGTCACCTGCTCGTAGTCGTCCAGGGGCGAGTTCTCCAGGCGCAGCTCCAGCTCCTCGCCACTGGGCAGGTAGTAGCGAGGGTTCTTGTCGCCCTCGGGCTGGAAGCGGTAGGCGCGGTGCGTCTGGCCCGTCTTGTTGCTGGTGAAGCGCACCGCGTACACGAGGGGCTCCTCGTTGGGGCGCACCTGGTAGAGCACGTCGAGCGTGTCCCCCCGCCGGAGATCTCCCGGCACGTCCACCCACCACACGAGCGTGCGCGTCACCACCTGGGCGAGCGCGGGGCCCACCTCGGGGCCGGCGGCGGCGGTGACGGCCGTCTCCATGGGGCCGTCAATGCGGATGGTGGCGCGCGACAGCCCGGCCGCCGTGAGCGGATCCGAGGGGGCCGCGGCGGCGGCGGCCGTGGCAGCCGCCGAGGGGGTGGTGGCGGAAGGAGCGGCGGCGGTGGAGCCGGCCTCCCCGGAGCCCATGGCCACGGGCGCGGTGAGCTGCTGCTCGGCCGTGGCGGGGGGGGTCTCCGAGGCGAGCCGTTGCTTCCACCACCACACGCCTCCGGCGCTCAGACCCAGCAGCAAGGAGACGACCATCACCGGACCTACAGGGCTTTTCTTCGGCTGTGGTCCGAGGGTGGGAAGAGGCGGCCGCATTCAGGCTCCCAGAGAGGAAAGGGGTTGTGGCCGGGACCGAACCGATGGTTTCGCGGCGATATTTCGCCGTCCCGGGTCACTCGTCGATGGATTCGTCCCGCCCGTCCGGCGGGGTGGTGTCGCGCAGGCCGAATTCCTTCATCTTCGTCTGGAGGGACTTGCGGCTGATCTGCAGCAGCCTGGCTGCTCGCGTGACGTTGCCACCCGTCTCCTCCAGGGCCTTGGTGATGAGGTCCTTCTCCAGCTCGGCCGCCTTCATGCGGACGATGTCCTTGAGCCCTCCCTCGCCCGTCGAGGCCTCCAGGGGAGCGGCCGAGAGAGCGGGCGCTGGCGTGCCGGAGCCCTGGCGGACCGGATCCGGGAGATCCTTCGCGGTGATGGAGGGGCCGTCGGCGAAGAGCAACACGCGCTCGATGAGGTTCTCCAGCTCGCGGATGTTGCCCGGCCAGTTGTAGGCCTGCAGCAGCGCCATGGCGTCGTCGGAGATGCTCTCGATCTTCTTGTTGAGCTTGCGGTTGTACTTCTCCACGAAGTGCCCGGCGAGCATCGGAATGTCCGTGCGGCGCTCGCGCAGCGGCGGCAGCACGATGGGCACCACCGCCAGCCGGTAGTACAGATCCTTGCGGAAGCGCCCGGCCTCGATCTCCGCCTGCAGATCCCTGTTGGTGGCGGCGATGAGGCGCACGTCCACGCGCGTCGTCTTGATGCCACCCACGCGCTCGAACTCGCCCTCCTGCAGCGCGCGCAGCAGCTTCACCTGCATCTCGACGGGGATCTCTCCGATCTCGTCGAGGAAGAGGGTGCCACCGTCGGCCAGCTCGAAGCGGCCGGGCTTGGAGGTGACGGCGCCGGTGAAGGCTCCACGCTCGTAGCCGAAGAGCTCGGACTCGAGGAGGTTGTGGGGGATGGCGGCGCAGTTGATCTTGATGAACGGCTTGTCGCGGCGGCTGGAGGCGCCGTGCAGGGCCGAGGCGATGAGCTCCTTGCCGGTGCCGCTCTCGCCATTGATGAGGACGGTGGAGGGGGTGTCCGCCACCTTGTCGATGATCTTGAAGACCTCTTGGAGCTGAGGCGACTCGCCGATGATGGCGGCGCGGGCCTTGGCGTCGGCGCGTACCGAGCGCTGGGCGACGTCGTGCGCCTTGGCCGCCTTGGCGATGACGGCCGAGAGCTCCGCCTGATCGAAGGGCTTGGTGACGTAGTCGAAGGCGCCGGCCTTGATGGCCTCGACGGCGGAGTCCACGGTGCCGTGCGCGGTGATGATGATGACGGGCACGTCGGGGTTGGCGGCGTTGACCGCGCGCAGGACCTCCATACCACCGGCCTTGGGCATGACGAGGTCCGTCACCACGATGTCCGCGCCATTCTTGTTGAACTCGGCGAGACCCTGCTCGCCATCGGCCGCGACGGTGACGTCGAAGCCGTCACGGCGCAGCATGGCGGCGAGCACCTTGCGCAGGTTCGCCTCGTCGTCGATGACCAGGATCTTCGCCATGGGGGGCTGGCGGGGTTGCGCCGGACTAGCCGCGGTTCGGCGCGGATTCCAGGGTGCAGATGGAGTCGGGGTGCTTGATGCGGAGGATGAGCGACTCCAGCACCCGGAAGGGATGGTTCATCCGCGAGGCGCCCAGGTAGGCGGCCACCATGTCCATGGCCACCGCCAGGTCCATGTTCTCGCGGCCGGTGGAGACGACCACGCCCGAGTCCCCGCGCAGCCGGTTGGACTGGAAGACACCGTCCGAGGCGAGCTGACGGATGGTCTCGATCTCCAGCACGCCCGTCTTCTCGAAGATGCGGTGCAGCATGGAGAAGAGGCGAGGGGAGAGGATGACGGCGTAGGGGCCGTAGTGGCCGGACTCGTTGAGGCGGCGGGTGGCCTCGACGATGGAGAGGTAGCCGGCCCCGGGAGTGCCCCAGTCACCGAGCGGCACGGTGAGGCGGCCGGTGGCGTTCATCAGCCCCTCGTGGCCGAGCTTGGGATCTCCGTAGAAGATGAGCTCGTCTTCCTGCTGGGCGCAGAGGGCGGCGGCGCCGGCGGCGGCGGACACGTCCAGGGGCATGTTGTGCAGGCGCGCGGCCTCGATGTCGCGCCAGTGCAGCAGGAAGTCCTTGTAGATGATGGGGATCGTCTTGAACTTGCGCGCGTCGGTGAAGACGGAGGCCGTCTCCTGCTCGCCGACGATGTCCACCGCGCCCGGGCTCACGCCGGTGTACTCATCGTGGGGGACGGTCTGCACACCAGCGCCCAGCGGGCCGTAGATGTCCAGGATGCGACGGCCGACGAGCGACCGGCGGGCGACCTGGATGACGGTCTCGTTGAGGCGGGCCCACTCGTCCTCGCGCAGCGGGTTCTCGGCATGTCCAAGGAAGTCAGGCATGGGGACGCTCCAGGGGGAGGTACGGCGTCAGCGGCTGCGCCGCAGCGAGCCGACGGTCAAGGGTTGGACGCCCGGGCTGGGCGGCGGGGCGGGCACGCCATACAGGACGCGCTCGGGTTGTACGAGGCCAGGAGGCGGCTCGGCCTGGCCATTGCCATTGCGTCCACCCCGCGCCGGGCCCCGGGAGACGGGCTCGGACGGAGCGGCCGGAGACGGCGCCGCCGCGGCGGGAGCAGGGGCCGGGGCACGAGCGGGGGCAGGGGAGGGCCTGCCCTCGATGGCGCCCTGGAAGTGGCCCGTGGTGACGGGTCTGGCGAAGTGGGCCTCCTGCCCCGCGTCGAGGAGGCGCAGCATGTGGACGGCCTCGGCCACGTGCTCCTTCTCCTCGGCGGCCAGGTGCAGGAAGAAGTCGCGCAGCTCCGGGGTGGAGGCGGCGCGGGCATGGGCCTCGTACTCGTTGATGGTCTCCAGTTCGCGCGCCAGGACCTGGCGGACGAGCGCCACATCGGTCGAGAGGTCGTTATCTGGGGGACCGGCCATGGGAGCGCTGACCATTGCGGCCCGCAGGGGGAACCGTCAAGAGAAACCATGGCACCGGAGTTCGCGCTTCAAGCAGGTGAACGCTCCGCATAGAGTGATTGCCCTCTCGTGACCGTTCCCGCTCCTCGCTCCGCCCCCTCTCCCGTTGCTGAACCCCGTCCCGTGTCGCCCGGGACGCGTGCCCGAAGCGGAGGCGCGCTGTTCGTCGCGGTGGGCATCTTCGCCTCGCGCTTGATGGGATTGGTGCGCGAGCGCTTCTTCGCGCACTACCTGGGCAACGGCATGGCCGCCGCCGTGTTCAAGGCCGCCCTGCGCATCCCCAACTTCCTGCAGAACCTCTTCGGCGAGGGCGTGCTCTCCGGCTCGTTCATCCCCGTGTACGCGGGCCTGCTGGGCAAGGGCGACACGAAGGAGGCGGATCGTGTCGCGGGCGCGGTGTTCGGGCTGCTCGCGCTGGCCACCAGCGTGATGGTGGCGGCGGGCATGCTCGTCACGCCGCTCTTCGTGGACACCATCGCCCCGGGCTTCGAGGGCGAGGCGCGGTCCATGGCCATCCAGCTGGTCCGCATCCTCTTCCCGGGCACGGGCATGCTGGTGCTGTCCGCGTGGTGCCTGGGCGTGCTCAACAGCCACCGGAAGTTCCTCCTGTCGTACCTGGCCCCGGTGGTGTGGAACCTGGCCATCATCGCCACGCTGGTGGTGGCGGGCCGGCGCGGGCTGCCGGAAGAGCGGCTGGTGGTGGTGCTCTCCTATGGCGTGGTGGCGGGCTGCCTGTTGCAGTTCGCGGTGCAGGTGCCGTCCATCATGCGGGTGCTCGGCGGCTTCCGGCCCACGCTGTCCACCGCCAGCGAGTCCGTGCGCCAGGTGCTGCGCAGCTTCGGCACGGTGGTCATCGGCCGCGGCGTGGTGCAGGTGAGCGCCTACGTGGACACGTCCTATGCGTCGCTCATCGCGGGCCGCGCGCTGTCCACGCTGACGTACGCGCAGACCCTCTACCTCATCCCGGTGAGCCTCTTCGGCATGTCCATCTCCGCGGCCGAACTGCCCGAGATGTCGCGCGCGGCGGGGGCGGGGGAGGATGTGTCCACGAAGCTGCGCACGCGCATCGAGGCGGGCGCGCGCCGCATCGCCTTCTTCGTGGTGCCCTCGGCGGCGGCGCTGCTCTTCATTGGGGACGTGATCGCGGGCGGGCTGCTGCAGACGGGCCGCTTCACCGCCGCGGACACGCGCTACCTCTGGTACCTGTTGATGGGCTCGGCGGTGGGCCTGGTGGCCTCCGCGCTGGGCCGGCTGTACGCCTCGGCCTTCTATGCGCTGAAGGACACCCGGACGCCGCTGCGCTTCGCGGTGGTGCGCGTGAGCCTGGGCGCCGCGGCGGCCTGGTTCCTCGCCTTGCGGCTGCCGGCACTGGTGGGCCTGCCCGCGCACCTGGGCGCGGTGTTCCTCACCGTGACGAGCGGCATGGTGGCCTGGTTCGAGTCGCAGATGCTGCGGCGGACGCTCGCGGGGCAGATCGGCCACGTGGGGGTGCCCCGGGCGCTGCTCCTCAAGCTGTGGGGGGCCGCGCTGGCGGCGGGGCTCACGGGCCTGGGCATCAAGCTGGCCCTGGCCCGGGCGCTGGGGACCATGCCCGGGGTGGAGGCGGAGTGGGGTGGCGGCCTGCTGGCTCCACCACACCTACATCCGATCATCCTGTTCCTGGCGGTGGTGCTGCCCTTCGGGGCGGTCTACTTCGGTGTCACGGGGGCCCTGGGCATCCCCGAGGCCAGGGCCGTCTTCCAGCGCCTCCTCCGCCGTCGAGCCGCTCGCTAGGAAGCAGGCGGGCGAGCCCGATTCCCGGGGTGGGGGATGGGACAGGCGACATGTCGCGTTATGAAGGGGTTCCGGGTGCGCTTGACAGAAGATGACCACATGCGTCTTCCGTCCAAGCACGGCGCGTGTGTAGAGTGCGCCGCCTTTTGACCCAGCATGGGGGTACGGTCCCCCAAGGCTGGATTCCGATTACGTTCAGGAAGGTCCTGGCAGTGAGCGACGAGAAGAACGGTTCCGTTGGTTCTGGTGGCGGTGGCGGTCCTGGGGGATTCGGTCCCAAGAAGCCCAAGGCCACCTTTGGCGACGTGATGCTCGGCATCCCGGCGGGCCGTGGCGGCGAGCGCGAGGAGCGCGGCGGCCGTGACCGGGACCGCGGTTCGGATCGCCCGCGCGGCGAGCGGGGTGGCGAGCGCGAGGCCCGTCCGGCGGCGAAGCCGGAGGGTGAGGCCGCTGCCCAGCCGCAGCAGGGTGCGCCCCGCGAGGGCGGTGGCCGTGACGATCGCCGTCCGCGTGGTGAGCGGGGCGGTGAGCGCGGTGGCCGTGGCGGCGACCGGGGTGGCAAGGGGGGCGGCGAGCGCCGTCCCCAGGGCCCCATGGTGGTCGTCAAGCGCGCCTCGGGCGCGGTGGAGACGCGGGGCCCGGTGACCCCAGCGCCGTCGTCGACCGCTCCGGCCGAGCCCGCCGAGGCCGCGGCTCCCGCCGAGACGGCCGCTCCGGCGGCTCCCCCGGCTCCGGCCCCCCGGAAGGCCCCTCCCGCGCCGGCTCCCAGCGCCGCGCTGTACGAGGAGGTCCCCGAGTCCCAGTCCTTCGCCGAGATGTTCGAGGCGCAGCAGAAGGACGGCGGCGTCCCGGGCCGGCGCGCGGTGCGCATCGGCGAGAAGGTGTCTGGCACGATCTTCCAGCTCGGCGCGGACACGGCCTTCGTGACGCTGTCCAACGCCAAGAGCGAGGCGATGATCGAGCTGCGCGAGCTCAAGGACGACGAGGGCGTGCTGCGCTACGGCGTGGGTGACACCATCGAGGCGCACGTCATCGAGGCGGGCGCCCGGGGCATCCTGCTCAGCCGCGCGCTGGCCAAGGGCAGCGCCAACATGGCCATGCTCGCCGAGGCCCGCGCCTCCGGCATGCCCGTGGAGGGCATGGTCCTCTCCGTCAACAAGGGCGGTGTCGAGGTCGCCATCGGCGACGTGCGCGCCTTCTGCCCCATCAGCCAGCTGGACATCCGCTTCGTGGAGAAGCCGGACACGTTCATCGGCGAGAAGCTCACCTTCCGCGTCACCGAGGTGCGGGACCGCAACGTGGTGCTCTCGCGCCGCTCGCTGCTCGAGGACGAGCAGCGCAAGCTGGCCGCCAAGACGCGCGAGACGCTCGCCGAGGGCAAGGTCGTCAAGGGCCGCGTCACCGGCGTGCGTGACTTCGGCGCCTTCGTGGACCTGGGCGGAGTCGAGGGCATGATCCCCGTCTCCGAGATGTCCTACATGCGCGTGGCCCACCCGAGCGACGTGGTGAAGCAGGGTGACGAGGTCGAGGTGGAGATCCTCCGCATGGAGGCCGCCCAGCCCAACTCGCCCGACAAGGCCAAGCAGAAGGAGCGGATCACGCTTTCCATGCGCGCCCGCCAGGAGGATCCCTTCAAGACGGCGCTCGCGGAGATCAAGGAGGGTGACCGGCTGCAGGGCAAGGTCGTGCGGCTGCAGCCCTTCGGCGCCTTCGTGGAGCTGCGTCCGGGCGTGGACGGCCTGGTGCACATCTCCGCGCTGTCCGAGCGCCGCATCGCGCACCCGCGCGACGTGGTGCAGGTGGGCGAGACCATCTGGGTGCAGGTGGAGAAGATCGAGCCCAACGACAAGCGCATCGGCCTGCGCCGGATCACCGAGGAGGAGGCCCAGCGCCCCGCCGAGGAGCGTCCGGCCCCCGCCGCCGCCCAGCAGGAGAAGAAGCCCGCCGAGCCCGCGGCGCCTCGCCCGAAGGTGGGCCAGGTGGTGGTGGGCAAGGTGGACCGCATCGAGCCCTACGGCGTGTTCCTCGTCTTCCCCGGCGGCAAGGGCCTCATCCCCGCCTCCGAGACGGGCACCGAGCGCGGCACGGACCTGCGCAAGAAGTTCTCGCTCGGCCAGGAGCTGAAGGTGGCCCTCGTGGACATCGACGCCTCCGGGAAGATCCGCCTCTCCATCACCGCCGCCGAGCGGGCCGAGGAGCGCGCGGAGGTCGAGGCGTGGACGAAGAGCCAGCAGCCCGTGGGCGGCGGCAAGAAGGGATTCGGCACCTTCGCCGATCTGTTGAAGAAGTCGGGCAAGTAACGCCCGGCGCTCGGTGCGCACGGGAGACGCGGGGAATGCCGCACGCGTCTCCTGGCGTTCGAGGAAAAGTGTTGACGGTACAGGGGGAGGGCGGTACTTAGCCTCCCGCTTCGACGCCGCGGGGTGGAGCAGCCTGGTAGCTCGTCGGGCTCATAACCCGAAGGTCGCAGGTTCAAATCCTGCCCCCGCAACTCAGACTCGCCGGAGACCCTGCCGGAAATAGATGACAGGGTCTCTGGTGTTTGACATAGAGCAGCAGCCGCAAACGGTATCGCGGGGTGGAGCAGCCTGGTAGCTCGTCGGGCTCATAACCCGAAGGTCGCAGGTTCAAATCCTGCCCCCGCAACTCGTGGATGAGGCCCCGCTGGTGATGAGCCAGCGGGGCTTTATCGTTGCAAGCAGTACAGTGTGTAGAGACATGTCGCGGGGTGGAGCAGCCTGGTAGCTCGTCGGGCTCATAACCCGAAGGTCGCAGGTTCAAATCCTGCCCCCGCAACTCGAAGAAGACGAAGCCCCGCCGGTGATGAACCGGCGGGGCTTCTGTCGTTTCCGGGCATCCGTGCGGCCAGGGCCCACACCACTTTCGGAGTCACCCACTCGGAGGTGACGTTTGCGGTGGGGGTGGTTAGACTTGGTTCGATGAGCCGGAAGCACGGTGGTGGACAAGGAAGCCAGCGGACGTTGAGGGCGGAGCTCCGGACACGGCTGGAGTCCTGGCCTCGGGAGCGGCTGCTGGACTTCGCCGTGGAGCAGTTCCTGGCGGATCCGCATCTGAGGTACGTCCTGGACGAGCCGGTGAAGCAGGGCAGGGCGGATGAGGCCCTGTCCCGGCACTTGAGGCGGGCCATCGATGGGGCCATGGGTGTCCGGTACGTCGACTGGCGTGAGCTCCCCAGCTACATCGCGCGGTTGGAGCGGTTGCTCGGGGATATCCGCTCCTTCGCCGAGGGCTATCCGGCGGAGGGCGTGGAGGTGCTCCGCTACTTCGTGAAGGCCGTGCCGCAGGTGTTCGACAGCATCGCGGACGAGGACGAGCTGGCCCTCTTCTGCGCGCAGCTGGCGAGGGTGACGCTGGGGCTCGCGGCGAGGGTGGCGGGCGCGGCGCGGACCGTGGCCGAGGAGCTGCTCGCGGCCTACGTCGCGGATGAGTACGGGCGCTTCTCGGAGGTGCCCGAGCTGCTGGTGGAGGCGGAACTGCCGGCGGACGTGCGGCGGGAGGTGGCCGCGGCGGCCGAGGCGCTCGCCATCCAGGTGACGCGGAGGGATGGCCACAAGTCACGCGAGCTGGGCTCGCTGGCGGCCCGGCTGCGGTAATCGTGTTGCGCATGCTCCCTCTCCCTCTGGGAGAGGGCGGGGGGTGAGGGTCGTCCCCCGTGTGACGTTCACCCGCGCTCGCGGTGCTCCTGCAGGTACGCCGCGAAACCCGCCTTGGACTGGATGCGGAACTCGGGCAGCCGCGCGAGTGCCTCGGGCTCGAACGCATACTGCTCGCACACGAGGCTCGCCCGCAGCGCCCCCTCTGGACCTCCCGTGAAGGGCTGCACCTCGTGCGTCAGGTCCCCCCGGAAGTGCACCAACATCCCCGGCCTCGGACGCACCTCGCCCGATGGCTGCGCTCCTCGCGAGAGCACCAGCGCGCCTCCCTTCGCGCCCTCGGGCACGTTCAGGTAGAGCACGCTCACGTGCTCGGGCGTCGCTCCCGGGACTCCGCTCGGCTCCTGCAGCGTCGCGTCGATGTGCCGGCCCACGCCCCGCCCGGGCTCCAGCAACAGCAGGTTCACGTAGAAGGCGTTCGGCCCGCGCCGCTCCTTCCTGGGACCGAAGAGCCGCTCGCGCCAGGGCAGCAGCCCCCGAGCGCTCGCCGGATCCATCACCAGCGCCAGGTAGTCCTGGAGGAAGGGGAAGCGCTCCTCGAGCTTCGCCCGGCCCGCCTCCGTGAAGATGAGCGCGAAGCCCCGGCTGCTCTGGAACGTCCCCATCAGCGGGCTCCGAGCCACGAAGCGCGAGGAGAGCAAGGCCTCCCGAAGGGCCTCCAGCTTCGCCGCGGGCATGGCGTCGCGATGGGTGACGAGCTCGCTCACGCCCCGGAGTCTATCGGGTCCAGACCCGGAGACCTGGGACGAAGACGCGGCATCCGGGCGGGCAGGCCCCCTTTTCCTTCATTGCCCCCGGCACCACATTCCGACAAGAGCAGGTCTCGATCTTCCCGAGCGGAACGCATGCCCAAGAATCGCGGTCACCACCTTCCAGAGACTCCAGGCGACACCAGGACGGGATTCGTCCGGGTGCGAGGGGCCCGTGAGCACAACCTGAAGAACGTGGACGTCGAGCTGCCCCGTGACGCCCTGGTCGTCTTCACGGGCGTCTCCGGCTCGGGCAAGTCCTCGCTGGCCTTCGGGACGCTCTACGCGGAGGCGCAGCGGCGGTACTTCGAATCCGTGGCCCCGTACGCTCGGCGGCTGATCGACCAGGCGGGTGTCCCCGAGTTCGATTCGATCGACGGCCTGCCCCCGGCGGTGGCCCTCCAGCAGCACCGCGGCACGCCCACCACGCGCTCGTCGGTGGGCAGCGTGACCACGATCGCCAACTCCCTGCGCTTGCTGTACTCGCGCGCCGGAACCTATCCGCCCGGCCAGCCACACCTCGACTCCGATGCGTTCTCGCCCAACACCCCGGCGGGCGCCTGTCCCAACTGCCATGGGCTCGGCCGCGTCTACGACGTCACCGAGAAGTCGATGGTGCCGGATGACTCGCTGACCATTCGCGAGCGCGCGATCGCCGCGTGGCCTCCCGCGTGGCATGGCCAGAACCTGCGCGACATCCTGGTGTCGCTCGGCTACGACGTGGACCGTCCCTGGCGAGACCTTCCCCAGAAGGACCGGGAGTGGATCCTCTTCACGGAGGAGCAGCCGACCGTCCCGGTCTACGCGGGCTTCACTCCGGCGGAGACGCGCCGCGCGCTCAAGCGCAAGGAGCCCCCGAGCTACATGGGGACGTTCACGGGCGCCCGGAAGTACGTGCTGCAGACCTTCGCCACGACGCAGAGCGCGCTGATGAAGAAGCGCGTGTCGCAGTACATGGTGAGCGGAGAGTGCCGCCTCTGCCAGGGCAAGCGGCTGCGTCGCGAGTCCCTGTCCGTCACCTTCGCGGGGCTCGACATCGGCGAGCTCTCCCGGCTGCCGCTGAAGCGCGTGGCCAGCATCCTTCAGCCCGCCGTGGACGGGACGGCACCCGGGGCGGCGAAGCTGGCGCGCGAGCACCCGGAGAAGGCGCTCGTCACCCAGCGGATCGCCAGGGATCTGCTGGCGCGCATCCAGGTCCTCAGCGAGCTCGGGCTGGGCTACCTCTCGCTCGAGCGCAGCACGCCGACCCTGTCTCCCGGCGAGCTCCAGCGGCTGCGGCTCGCCACCCAGGTACGCTCCAACCTCTTCGGCGTGGTGTACGTGCTCGACGAGCCCTCCGCGGGCCTCCATCCGGCGGACACCGAGTCGCTGCTCGAGGCGCTGGATCAGCTCAAGGGCTCGGGGAACTCGTTGTTCGTGGTGGAGCATGAGGTGGACGTGATCCGCCACGCCGACTGGATCGTCGACGTCGGGCCAGCCGCGGGAGAGAAGGGCGGGCAGATCCTCTACAGCGGTCCGCTCGAGGGGCTCGCGGCCGTGGAGGCGTCCCAGACGCGGCGTTACCTCTTCGGGGCCGGGAAGACCGTGAAGCGCCGCACGCCTCGCGAGCCCAAGGGGTGGCTCCGCCTCGAGGGTGTCTCCCGCAACAACCTCCACAACCTCGATGTCGACTTCCCGCTGGGCGTCTTCACCTCCGTGACCGGCGTCTCGGGCTCGGGCAAGTCGAGCCTCGTGAGCCAGGTCCTGGTGGAGCTGGTCTCCGAGCAGCTCGGCCATGAGATCCCCGAGGAGGAAGAGGAGGGCGAGGAGCTGGAGCGCTCCGTGGTGCTCACCACGGGGGGCCGGATTGCCTCGGGGATGGAGAGCATCAAGCGCCTGGTCCGGGTCGATCAGAAGCCGATCGGGCGCACGCCGCGCTCCAACCTGGCGACCTACACGGGACTCTTCGACAACGTGCGCAAGCTCTTCGCGTCGACGAAGGCCGCACGGGCCCGGAACTACGACGTGGGGCGCTTCTCGTTCAACGTGGCCAAGGGCCGCTGCGAGACCTGCGAGGGCGAGGGCTTCGTGAGCGTCGAGCTGCTCTTCCTGCCCAGCGTCTACGCGCCGTGTCCCACGTGTCATGGGGCGCGCTACAACGCCAAGACGCTGGAGATCCAATACCGCGGGAAGAACATCGCCGAGGTGCTGGGGATGACCGTCGACGCGGCCCACGCGTTCTTCGCCGAGGAGCCCCAGGTGCTGCGCTCGCTCGGCGTGTTGCGCGAGGTGGGCCTGGGCTACCTGCGGTTGGGCCAGCCCGCGACCGAGCTCTCCGGTGGCGAGGCCCAGCGGATCAAACTCGCGACGGAGTTGCAGCGGCTCCAGCGCGGCAACACGCTCTACATCCTGGACGAGCCCACCACGGGACTGCACCCGGCCGATGTGGACAAGCTCATGGCGCAGCTCGACGGGCTGGTCGAGGCGGGCAACACTGTCATCCTCGTCGAGCACGACATGCGGGTGGTCGCGGCGAGCGACTGGGTCATCGACATCGGCCCCGGCGCCGGTGACGAGGGGGGCCGGGTGGTGATCGCCGGAACGCCCGCGGAGGTCGCCGCCTCGTCCGCGAGCCGCACGGCGCCCTTCCTGGCGGAGGAGAGGTAGACGGAGGGGGAGGGGAGGCCTACACCGAGGGCCTCTTGCCTTCCTCCAGCATCTCCAGCAGCGCCTTCTCCGCGCAGTGCAGCGCTGGCTTCTCGTGCTGCGCCAACTCATCCACCGACTCGAAGTAGCGCTCCACCACCTGGCCCTTCTCGAACATCGCCAGCACCGAGGGATAGATGTACGAGTCCCTCGCCACCGCGGGCGTGTTCCCCAGGTGCTCGGAGACCTCCTTCACCGCCGCCACCATCGTCTTCTTCGCCAGTTTCACTCCGTCCTTCGCGGCCTCCTGGCGCACCCGCTCCTTCGCCCGGGCCAGCGCGCACGCGCAGATGAGCGTCCCGCCCCACGTGCGGAAGTCCTTCGCGCTGTAGCGCGCCCCCATCACCTCCTGGATGTACTCGTTGATGTGGCGCCGCCTCACGTCCACCACGAACCCATCGTCCAGCACGAACTTGAAGACGTCCCGCCCCGGCAGCTTCAGGCACTCGCGCACCACGCGCGCCACCTGCCGATCCGTCAGCTCCCTGTGCTGCTGCTTCCCACTCTTGCCCGGGAAGTCGAAGATGACCGTGTCCCCCTTCACCTTCACGTGCTTGGCCCGCAGCGTCGCCAGCCCGAAGCTCTTGTTCTCGTCCGCGTACTGCTGGCTCCCCGCGCGGATGAAGCACGTCCCCAGGATTCTCAGCAGGCACGCCATCACCTTGTCGCGCCCCAACCCCGGCCTGCGCAGATCCGCCGCCACCCGCCGCCGCAGCTTCGGCAGCGCCCTCGCGAAGTCGACCACCCGCTCGTACTTCTCCGCCTCCCGCTTCTTCGTGAAGGACTCGTGGTAGCGGTACTGCCACCGCCCCGCGCTGTCCTTGCCCATCGCCTGCAGCTTCGACGTCGCCGACGGGCTGATCAGCACGTCCTTCCACGCGGGCGGCAGCTTCAGCGCCTCGATGCGCTTGCGCTCCTTCGCCGGCACCGGCTTCCCATTCGCCAGCACGTAGTGGAAACCCCGCTGGGGGCTCCCGCGCCGGTGGATTCCGTCCTGCCGCAGTCTCTCGATGTGCGTCATGCCCGGGTCGTGGCTCCTCCCTTCAATGCCTGTGCAGCCGGACGCACCCCGTCAACGCAGCCCCGGCTCGCCCGCCGGGTGGGGCTACAGACCTGAAATCGCCGGGAAGGCTTTCCGTAATCCCGCGAGCCTGGACTAGACTCCCAACCCCCTCTCCGCTTGCAGGCCCGATGACCGAGTTCCTCGCCGCCATCCTCGCCTTCCCCACCATCCTCTTCACCATCCCGCTCGGGGTGGTGATCGGCTACTGGCTCATCGTCATGGTGGGCGCCGTGGGCGTCGATCTGCTCGACGGGGACATTGGCGACTTCGCCCTGGGCGCCAAGGCGGGCGCGGCCGAGGCGCTCGAAGGCGGCGTGAAGGGTGCCATGGAGGGCGGGGCCAAGGCCGCCATGGAAGGCGGCGCCAAGGCGGCGCTCGAGGGCGGTGTCCATGCCGATGCCAGCCTCTTCGAGGTGCTCGGCTTCGGCGGCGTCCCCGTGACGGTGTCCATCAGCTTCGTGGTCTTCCTGTCCTGGTTGATGTCGCTGGCCTTCACCCGCCCGGCCAGGGAGGCGCTCGGCTTCCTGCCTGGCGCGCTCGTCGGCGGTGGCCTCGCCGTGCTGTACCTCGCCATGGGCCTGGTGCTCGCGGGCCTCGCGGTGCGGCCCCTGCGGCCGATGTTCGCCACGCACCAGGCGCCTCGCCGCGCCGAGCTCATGGGCCGCGTCTGCGTCATCGCCAGCGGCAAGGTGGACGGCAAGTTCGGCCACGCCACCTTCGAGGACGGCGGCGCCGGCCTCCTGCTCAACGTGGTCTGCGACAAGGCCAATCAACTCACTCGCGGTGAAAAAGCCCTCATCCTCAGCTACGACGCCGCCCGCGACGCCTACGAGGTGGAGCCCGTGGACTGGCTCCTGCCGCAGGAGCTGGAGCACCTGAAGGATCCGCTCACCGCCGCCGCGCTCGCACGGGACAGGTCCCGCACGCGTTAGCGCAACGCTTGCGCACCTTCTTCGAGACTTCTCATTGCCGCGCCGGAGCTGTTAGCGGGGGACTCCGGCCGCGTGATAGGTTCCCCCGGTCTACTCGCTCGGGAATCGCACCGACATGGATCCAATCGTCACTACTGGCATCGGAATCACCGGGGGACTGTTCTTCCTCTTCTGTTCCGCGTTCATCGTCTCCAGGTTCTACCGGCAGGTGGATCAGGGACGGGCGCTGATCATCAACCCCTTCAAGGGAGAGCCGGTCGTCACCTTCACTGGCTCCATCGTCTGGCCCATCATCAACCGGGCCGAGGTGATGGACATCTCCCTCAAGACGATCGACATCGATCGCCGCGGCAAGGAGGGCCTGATCTGCCAGGACAACATCCGCGCGGACATCAAGGTCACCTTCTTCGTCCGGGTGAACAAGACGCGTGAGGACGTGCTCAAGGTGGCCCAGTCCATCGGCTGCGCCCGCGCCAGCGATCAGGAGACGCTCGAGCACCTCTTCGAGGCCAAGTTCTCCGAGGCCCTGAAGACGGCCGGCAAGAAGTTCGACTTCAAGGACCTCTACACCGAGCGCGAGGCCATCAAGGACGAGGTCCTGCGCGTCATCGGCAAGGACCTCAACGGCTACATGCTCGAGGACTGCGCCATCGACTTCCTGGAGCAGACTCCCGTCGAGCTGCTCGACAAGGACAACATCCTCGACGCCGAGGGCATCCGGAAGATCACCGAGCTCACGTCCGTCCAGAACGTCCAGACGAACGAGTTCCGGCAGAACGAGCGCATGAACATCACCAAGCGCAACGTCGAGTCGGACGAGGCCATCTTCGCCCTCGAGCGCCAGCGCGCCGAGGCCGCCGCCAAGCAGAAGCGCGAGATCGACTCCATCACCGCCCGGGAGACCGCCGAGGCCGAGCGCGTGAAGGCCGAGGAGTACGCCAAGCAGCAGCTGGCGCGCATCAAGGCCGAGGAGGAGATCCTCATCAACGAGCAGAACAAGCAGCGCCAGGTGGAAGTGGCGCAGAAGAACCGCGAGCGCGTGGTGGGCGTGGAGGCCGAGCGCGTGGAGAAGGATCGCGCCCTCGAGGCCATCAACCGCGAGCGCGAGGTGGAGCTGTCGCGCATTGGCAAGGAGAAGCAGCTCGAGGCCGAGAAGAAGGCCATCGCCGACGTGGTGCGCACCCGCATCGCCGTGGAGAAGGGCGTGGCGGAGGAGGAGGAGCGCATCAAGGATCTGCGCGTGAAGGCCGAGGCCACCCGCCGCAAGGACGCGCTGCTCATCACCGCCGAGGCCCAGGCCCAGGAGAAGCTCGTCAAGGACATCAAGGCCGCCGAGGCCAGCAACGAGGTGGCCAAGTTCTCCGCCAAGGAGAAGCTCACCCTGGCCGACGCCGAGCTGCAGGCCTCCGACATGACGGCCAAGGCGAAGATGCGGCTGTCCGAGGGTGTCCAGGCCGAGCAGGCCGCCCATGGCCTGGCCGAGGCGCGCGTCAAGGAGGCCGACGCCCTGGCCACCGAGAAGCAGGGCATGGCCGAGATGCGCGTGAAGGAGGCCGAGGCCGCCGTCATCGAGAAGCAGGGCATGGCCCAGGCCACCGTCCTCAAGGAGCGCGGTCTGGCCGAGGCGTTCTCCGCCAAGGAGCGCGGGCTCGCCGAGGCCTCCGCCACGCGCGAGAAGCTGCTCGCCGAGGCCGCCGGTGAGAAGGAGAAGGGGCTGGCCCGCACGAGCATCGGCGAGGCCGAGGCCCAGGTCATCCAGAAGCGCGGCGAGGCCGAGGCCATCGCCATCCGCGAGAAGCTGCTCGCCGAGGCGAAGTCCATCGAGGAGAAGCTGCTCGCCGAGGCGCGCGGCCTCGCCGAGAAGGCCGAGTCCATGAAGCTGCTCCAGGGCGCCACCCGCGAGCACGAGGAGTTCCGCCTGCGCCTGCAGAAGGAGCGCGACGTGGAGCTCGCCACCATCCAGGTGCGCAAGGACATCGCCGAGTCCCAGTCCAAGGTGCTCGCCGAGACCATGGGCCACGCGAAGATCAACATCGTCGGCGGCGACGGCCAGTTCTTCGAGCGCTTCATCAAGGCCATCTCCGTGGGCCAGTCCGTGGACGGCGCGCTCGACCAGAGCGAGACGCTGCGCAAGGCCTTCAGCGGCTACCTCAACGGCGAGAAGGACCTCTCCGCGGACCTCAAGGAGATCCTCTCCAAGCCGGGCCTCACCAGCGACGCGCAGAACCTGGCCATGGCCGCCCTGCTGCACCGCATGGCGCCCAACCCCGCCGCCGCGGCCGCCTCCAACCTGAAGTCCCTCGTGGAGTCCGAGCCCGCCCGGGTTTCGGCTCCCGAGAAGACCCAGGGCTGAAGCCGGCCTGGCAGTCGCGGTCACACAGTTGGAAGACCCTCACCCTCGCCCTCTCCCAGAGGGAGAGGGGACCCACACAGTGGAACCTGGGTTCGACCCTCTCCCCCTGGGAGAGGGCCGGGGTGAGGGTAGGTGCATCAAGGGTTCCCCCCCTTTCCCGGTGAACTGAAGATGGCAACTGAAAGCACCGCCCCCGCGTCGGGCGAGGCCACGCTGGCGGGTGGCAGCTACGAGGTCATCCGCGCACGCCTGCTCAACCAGGCCGAGGCCCTCAACACCAAGGCCACGGATCTCAACGAGCGGCGCAAGAAGCTCTTCGGTGGCACCGAGCTCACCGTCATCGGCAACGAGCGCGTCCGCACCGAGAACAACTGCGTCCCGCGCGACATCGTCGGCGTCGGCAAGTACCTGCTCTTCGGCTACAACGTCTTCATCGGTCTCAAGAAGGAGATGACCGTCGCCGACGTCTTCTCGCTGCACAAGTTCGAGAAGACGGCCGAGGGCTTCGACTTCTCCGAGGTGCCCGCCACCGAGGCCGGCGGATTCCTCAAGGATCCGCGCTTCGTCAAGGACTTCGGCGAGCTCTACAAGTACTACAAGGACACGCGGCTGCTGCAGCTGCGCCGCAACGAGACGCGGCTGCTCGCCGTCTTCCAGACGGGCAAGTCCGATCGCGACATCAAGGTCTTCCGCTTCGGGCTCGATGTGGAGGGCAACGCCACCTACATCGACAACCAGGGCGAGCGCGATCACGTCTTCCCCGCGTCCCACGACTTCGAGTGGACGGTGGCCACGCGCGAGGACTACGTGCTGGGCCAGCACCCGCACGTCAACGTCCTCGACCAGGTGTTCGTCGAGACGGTGAAGGGCGACCTCACCATCAAGGTGGAGGACAACACCGCGGACGGCCTGGGCATCTACCGCGAGCCGGTGGAGGACCCCGACCAGTCGCTGGATGACGCCGAGTTCGCCTACGCCCAGGTGGGCGCCCTCATCCTGCTGCGCGTGCTGCCCTTCCGCGAGACGAAGCACCGCTACCTCGTCTTCAACACCCGCACCCAGCACGTGGTACGCATCGACGCCATCGGCAGCGCCTGCATCCGCCTGCCCGAGGATCAGGGCATCGTCTTCCCCGGCGGCTACTACCTGCAGACGGGCGACTTCAAGGTCTTCGAGGGCATTGGCGAGGGCCTCCAGTTCAAGCGCGCCATCCGCTCGCCCAACGGCGAGGACGTGCTCTACGTCTTCTTCCGCCGCGACGAGGGCGCCTACGTCCTCTTCCCGTACAACCTCGTGCGCAAGGAGGTGCAGAACCCGCTGCTGGGGCACGGCTTCAGCCTCTTCGCGGACGGGCGCATGGTGCTCTTCCGCAACACCTCCAACGAGCCCACCCGCGTGCACCCCATGCAGGTGTGGCAGACGCCCTTCGTCTCCGCCGAGCATGCCGCGAAGATGCCGCCCGCCCCCGGCTACCTCGGCAAGGTGGGCAACGCCGAGCTCGTGCGCGGCATCTCCGACGCCCTGACGCTCGTGCGCATGGCCCGCACGGACAAGCCCTCCCGGCGCACCTACGAGGACCTCGCCGCCGCCGCCACCCGCATGCTCGATGCCTTCTACTGGCTCGGCCATGAGGAGACGAAGCTCCAGGAGGGGATTGAAACGCTGCGCCGCACCTCCGAGCTCATCATCGACGAGTTCGAGAAGGTGCTCGCGCTGCAGAAGCGCGCCACCGAGTCCATGGCCGAGGCCCAGAAGGTCCAGGAGCAGGTGCTCCTGCGCGTGCGGCCCGAGGAGCTCCAGAACGCCGAGGGCTTCATGAATGCCCTCTCGGAGCTGCGCAAGCAGCGCGGCCACCTCATCACCCTCAAGGAGATCCGCTACATCGACACGGCGCGGCTCGATGCCCTCGAGAAGCAGGTCATCGAGGAGACCGACCGCGTCAGCACCGATGCCGTGCAGTTCCTCCAGCGGGGTGAAGCGCTCAACCCGCTGGCCGAGCGCCTGGACGTGCTGCTGCAGAAGCTGGAGCCCATCCAGACCACCCAGGAGCTGGCCCCGCTCGGCGAGGACATCGAGCAGGTGGGCAAGGGCCTCGAGGTGCTCAGCGAGACGGTGGGCGGCCTGCAGGTGGGCGATCCCCTCGCGCGCGCCCGGATTCTGGAGGGCATCTCCGAGCTGTTCTCCCGCCTCAACCGCGTGCGCGCGGGCTTGAGCGTCAAGCGCAAGGAGCTGGTGGGCCGCGAGAAGCGGGCCGAGTTCGGCGCCCAGTTCAAGCTGCTCGGCCAGTCGGTGGAGAGCGCGCTGTCCGTGGCGGACTCGCCGGAGAAGTGCGACGAGGGCCTGTCGCGCCTCACCGTGCAGCTGGAGGAGATGGAGGGGCGCTTCGGCGAGTTCGACGAGTTCCTCGGCCAGCTCACCCAGAAGCGCGAGGAGCTGCTCGAGGCCTTCGGGCAGAAGAAGCAGGCGCTGCTGGACGAGCGCCAGCGCCGCGCGCAGAACCTCTTCGGCGCCGCCGAGCGCATCCTCACCGGCGTCGCCCGCCGCGCGAAGTCCTTCAAGTCCGAGGACGAGCTCAACACGTACTTCGCCTCCGACTCGATGGTGCTGAAGCTGCGGCAGCTCGCCGAGCAGCTCCTCGGGCTCCAGGACAGCGTGCGCTCGGACGAGGTGCAGAGCCGCCTGAAGACGGCGCGCCAGGACGCCCTGCGCGCACTGCGCGACCGCAACGACCTCTACGAGGAGGGCTCGGGCGCGCCGGTCATCAAGTTCGGCAAGCACCGCTTCAACGTCAACACCCAGCAGCTGGATCTGACGCTGCTGCCGCGAGACGGCGCGCTGTACCTGCAGCTCACCGGCACCGACTACGCCCAGAAGCTGGAGGAGCCGGAGCTGGAGAAGTACCGCGAGCTGTGGGAGCAGCACCTCATCTCCGAGACGCCCCAGGTGTACCGCGCCGAGTACCTCGCGGCGCAGGTGCTGCTGGACGCGGAGGAGGGGAAGGGGAGCGTGACGCTGGCGTCGCTGCACCAGGCGGCGCTGGAGCCGAACGGGTTGCTGGAGAAGGTGCGCGCGTACTCGGCGGACAAGTACGACGAGGGCTACGAGCGCGGCATCCACGACGCGGATGCGGCGGCCATCCTCGAGAAGCTGCTGGCGATGCACACGGGAGCGGGGCTGCTGCGCTTCGCGCCCACGCCGCGCGCCTGGGCGGCCCTCTACTGGGCCTTCGGGGGCGAGGGCGATGAGAAGGCGCTGATCCACCGGCGCGCGCGCAGCCTGCACCGGCTCCGCGCAGCCTTCGGTGAGTCGGCGGAGTTGGTGGCCCTCGGCAACGAGGCGGGCGAGCGCATTGGCGCGTTCCTGAAGGACTCGGGCGTGGCGTGTGGCCCCGCGGAGGCGCGGCTCGCCGGGCGCTACCTCGTCGAGGAGCTGGCCGGAGACAGGCCCCGCTTCACCACCAGCGGCGAGGCCGTGGCGCTCAAGGACGCGCTGCTGGCGCAGCTGGACAGGGCGGGCACGCGCTCGGCCTTCGAGGACGATCTGCGCGGCCTGGAGAAGAACCTCCCCGAGCGGCTGCGCACCGTGCGCGCGTGGGTGGAGGCGTACCTGGCGCGGCGCGAGGGCGGCCCGGGCGCGGCGGCCCACGTGGCGGTGGAGGCCGCGGTGGTGCTGCTCACCGAGCGCAAGCTGGATCGCGAGGTGGCCGGGGCGCTCACCTCCACCGAGGTGCAGGGGATGCTGGGCCAGCACCCGCGCATCCAGGACCGGAAGCTGCCGCTGCGGCTGGATGAGTTCCTCACACGGTTGAGTGACTTCCGGCAGGTGCGCGTGCCGGCCTACCAGGCCTACCGCGCGCTGCTGCGCGACTTGCTGGATCGCGAGCGCCGCCGGCTGCGCCTGGAGGAGTTCACGCCGAAGGTGCTGTCGTCCTTCGTGCGCAACAGGCTCATCGACGAGGTGTACCTGCCGCTCATCGGCGCCAACCTGGCCAAGCAGCTCGGCTCGGCGGGCGAGAACAAGCGCACGGATCGCATGGGCATGCTGCTGCTCATGTCGCCTCCGGGCTACGGCAAGACGACGTTGATGGAGTACGTGGCCAGCCGGCTCGGCCTCACCTTCGTGAAGGTGAACGGCCCGGCGCTCGGTCACTCGGTGAAGTCGCTGGATCCGGCCGAGGCTCCCAACGCCACGGCCCGCCAGGAGGTGGAGCGCATCAACCTGTCCTTCGAGATGGGCAACAACGTGATGCTCTACCTCGACGACATCCAGCACACGGATCCCGAGCTGCTCCAGAAATTCATCTCGCTGTGCGACGGCCAGCGGCGGATTGAAGGCGTGTGGAACGGCAGGACGCGCACGTATGACCTGCGCGGCAAGAAGTTCTGCGTGGTGATGGCCGGCAACCCATACACCGAGACGGGCGAGCGCTTCCGCATTCCGGACATGCTCGCCAACCGCGCCGACACGTACAACCTGGGCGACATCCTCGACGGCAAGGAGGACCTGTTCGCGCTGAGCTACATCGAGAACGCGCTCACGTCGAACAGCGCGCTGGCGCCGCTGGCCACGCGCGAGCCGGGTGACATCCACAAGCTCATCCGCATGGCCAAGGGCGAGGAGGTGCCCACCGGCGAGCTGTCGTACGGCTACGCGGCGGCGGAGCTGCAGGAGATCGTCGCGGTGTTCCAGCGGCTCTTCAAGGTGCAGGAGGTGCTGCTGAAGGTGAACCTGCAGTACATCGCCTCGGCGGCGCAGGACGAGCGCTTCCGCACGGAGCCCGCGTTCAAGTTGCAGGGCAGCTACCGCAACATGGGCAAGATCACCGAGAAGGTGGTCGCGGCGATGACGGACGAGGAGCTGGAGCGGCTCATCGACGATCACTACCAGGGCGAGTCGCAGACGCTCACCACGGCGGCCGAGCAGAACCTGCTGAAGCTGCAGGAGATGCGCGGGCGGTTGACGCCGGAGAAGGCGAAGCGCTGGGAGGAGATCAAGCTGGGCTTCGCGCGGGTGAAGCGGATGGGCGGGAAGGAGGACGATCCGGTGGCCCGGGTGACGGGTCAGCTGAGCGCCATCGAGGAGCAGCTCGGCTCGGTGGCGGGCGCGGTGGTGAAGGCGGCCGAGGTGTCGCGGCAGTCGGGTCCGAGCCCGGTGGCCGAGGTGGTACCGCGGCTGGAGTCGCTGCGTGAGGCGCTGCTGGAGCTGGCGAAGAAGGAGACGCCGGCGCCGGTGGTGCAGGGGCCGGATCTGACGCCGTACCTGCAACACCTGGCGAAGGTGCTGCGGGCGCTGGCCGAGCGCGCGGTGGCGGCGCCGGCCCAGACGGTGGACATGGCGCCGGTGATGGAGCAGCTGACGCAGGCGGTGAAGACGATGGCGGAGCGCCAGCCGGTGGCGGCGCCCGTGGCCGCGCCGCCCGCGGACCTGGGGCGGTACATGGAGCAGATGTCCCAGGCGGTGAAGTCCATGGCGGAGCGGGCGCCCGTGCCCTCGCCGCAACGGGCCTCGGCGCCACTGCCCGCGGACCTGGGCAAGCAGATCGTGCTGGTGGAGAGCGCGCTGGCCCCGCTGGAGCGCCTGGCGAAGCGGACCCTGCAGAGCGGCGACGAGAACCTCAAGGCCATGCAGGTCTGGCAGGCCGTCACCGAGGCGCTGGAGTTGCTCCAGGCCATGCAGCGCCCCACGGGCTGAGCCACGCTCCGCTCATCCGTACCAAGACCCTCACTCCGCTCAACAACCCCTCGCCCTCCGGGAGAGGGACGGGGTGAGGGTGCCACGGATCCCGGGTTGGTTCCCGATGGAGCGTTACTCTCCCTCCTCGGTGAGACCCAGTTCCTCCAGCGTTGGCCTGCGAACCAGTACCCGGAGCTTGCCGTCGCGCGCGTAGCCCACGGAGTAGTGTTGGCCAGCGATGTCCACTCCTGCGCCGTGGGGAGGCCTGGGGTGGGCATTCAACCAGGTATCAGCCTCCTTCCGGGAGCTGAAGGCACGGAGTGGGGGGCGGGGAATGTTCGAGTCAACATTCTCGAGGAAGCTCTCGAAGTGGGATGTCTGATTGCTCTCCAGGATGAAATGAATGGCGAGCAAGGCCATATCGACCGAGTCCTTGTCCCCGGGAGCGTGGGCATGCACACGTGCCTGGCGGAGTGCGCCAAGGGCCTCTCTGACGAGAGGGTGCATGGACTGACTGGTCATGGTCAGTCCGGTGCTCTCGGGGAGGCGGGCCAGGAATCGGCCTCCGTGCTCGGGTGAGTAACCGACAGCGTATCGAGTGCCCGAGATAGCAACACAGTGTGCAACTCGAGGATCCATTGGCTGCTGTAGCGAAGCCTCGGCCTGCTCGCGTGTATCGAAGGAAGAGGGCAGGGGATGGGAATCGCCTGCCCCGAAACACGTCAGATAGTCCTCGAAATTATGGAGATGACCACTGCCCCAGATGAACTGGAGCGCGATCGCCGCTGTCCTGAGCGGCTCCCTACCTGGTGGAGAGCCCAAGTCCTCCTGAATCTTCTCGAGGACACCGCAAGCTGCGTCTATGTCGAGGCTCATGACAGCAGTACCAGGGGGGCGAGGACCATCAATCCCCCGCCAGTGTAGATGACAATGAAGGCGGTCCCCGCGGCAACAACGGTGACGCCCACCATGACTTCTTTCTGATGGCGCCTCAACCAATCCGCGGCCTGGTGAATGGCTGTAAAGCTCAAGGCCTCCAGTTCCTGTAGCTTCAAGCAGTTCATATACTCTTTCAGGCATTTGTTGTTGCAGTACTCGATATGGCTATGGCTTCGGCGTGGGCCATGCGCATAGGGCGGCTTGCGCTTCATGCAGTCGCGGTGACAGTCGATCTGCTCCTGGTCGCAGTCTCGTGGGCGTCTGGATGCGAGCACGATGCGGGGTGTACTGCCCCCGGTGCTTGCTTGAAGGCCGTTCAACTCCTGATTCCAGAGGGAGGCGTGTTGCCAGGAGTATCCGGCCTGGTTTCTGGGGGCAACTCGTATAACCAGAACAGACTCATTCAACTCGGGCGGCAACTCCTGGGATGGTTCTGCGACCAGAGGTGTCTGGCTACTGCTGCACGCAGCAAGAAGGCCGATGAGTCCCATGAGGGTGACACGGAGCATGGCCCCCTGCGTACCTCACTTCCTGGGCATCCCGTAGAACTTCCGGCCCGGGTTGGCTTCCATCTGAGACGGCCTCTTCCCCGAGCCACCACCCAGCGGCTACCGTGCGGCCCCCGAGCGCGCACAGGCGGGCCCGCTCTCCTTCGATCCCCCATCTCCGCTCCGCCCGCCCGAGGTCCCCCCGTATGTCCCGCGCCACCCCCGACTTCGATCCCTCGACCGTCGACGTGGATGCCTTCCTGGCCGACATCCGCGCCCTGCGCGCCGAGATGGACGCCTCCGTCAGCGAGGCGGATCTCGCCCACCTGCGGAAGATCGAGACCTGGGGCCGCGCCGCCTCCGTGCTCGGCCTGGCCACCTGCTGGGTGATGCCCAACCCGCTGAGCGCCGCCGCCCTGGGGCTCGGCCGCTCCACCCGCTGGCTGCTCATGCACCACGTGGGTCACCGCGGCTACGACCGCGTCCCCGGTGCCCCCGTCGAGCGCACCAGCAAGGGCTTCGCCAAGGGCAACCGCCGCTTCGTCGACTGGCTCGATTGGATCCTCCCCGATGCCTGGGTCTACGAGCACAACGTCCTCCACCACTCGCACACCGGCGAGGACGCGGATCCGGATCTCCTCGAGCGCAACGCCGAGGGCTCCCTCCGCAACCCCCACCGCCCGCTTGCCCTGCGCTACCTCCAGCTCGCCCTGCTCGCCATCACCTGGCGCGCCAGCTACTACGCCCCCGAGACGCTCGCCTCGCTGCGCCGCAAGCACCGCCCCGACGGGCCCCTCACCCGCGAGGAGTGGCGCGAGGTCCTGTTCAGCGGCTACGCCCCCTACATCCTCTGGAACTTCGCCATCCTCCCCGCGCTCTTCCTGCCCCTCGGCGCCTGGGCCGGCTTCAGCGCCCTGTGCAACTCGCTCATGGCCGAGGTCATCACCAACGTGCACACCTTCCTCGTCGTGGGCCCCAACCACACCGGCGAGGACCTCTACCGCTTCGACTCCCAGCCGGAGAACAAGGGCGAGCGCTACCTCCAGCAGGTGATTGGAAGCGCCAACTACCGCACCGGGGGCGATCTCAACGACTACCTCCACCTCTGGCTCAACTACCAGATCGAGCACCACATCTTCCCCGACCTCTCCATGCTCCAGTACCAGCGCATGCAGCCCAAGGTGCGCGCCCTCTGCGAGAAGCACGGCATCCCCTACGTGCAGGAGAGCGTGTGGACGCGCGCGCGGAAGATGGTGGACATCGTCGTGGGCAAGGCCTCCATGCGGCGGCTCTCGCGCCGTGAGACGGCTCCCGCTTCCAGCCCCCTTCCCGAAGTCGCGTGATAGGGTGCTCTCCCGTGCACACCCTCTTCGTCATGATCAAGTGTGAGCTGGGGCAGACCTAACCCTGCCCGGCGTCAAGGACACCTACACCATCACCACCTTCAAGGCCTTCTGAGCCCGGACTCCTGGTGAAACGGGGTGTGTCGGATAGCCCTTTCATTCCAGCGAATCAGGAAAAGTGTGGAAGTGGCTGAAAATATCGTGCATCATGTATCGCCAGTTTGACTGGGGGCCGCCCCCGGGCCCTGGGGGGTAACCAAGGAGGCAGCGCACGTGATCACGCCGACCACCCCCATCCGCTTCATGCTCTACCCGTCGCTCGGCGAGGTGAGGGAGCACGTTCGTGTGGAGCTGTTCGGGCGCGCGCTGGCGGAGCGGCTGGGCCGGCCGGTGCTGGTGGAGCTGGCGCCGACGTACGAGGCGCTGGAGGCGGAGCTGGTGGCGGGCCAGGTGGACATGGCGTGGGCCACGGCCGAGCAGTGTGATGCCTTCGCGCCGAGGGCGAGGGCGGTGCTGCGCGCGGTGCGCTCGGGGAGCTGCCACTACCACTCGGCGCTGGTGTGCCGCGCGGACGAGCCGCTCACGCTGGAGACGCTGCAGGGCAAGCGCGCGGCCTGGGTGGCGCCGCGCTCCACCGGGGGGCACCTGCTGCCGGTGCGCTTCCTGGAGTCGCGGGGGCTGCGCACCCAGGAGCTCTTCTCCCAGCAGCGCTTCTGGGGCACCTACCGCAAGGCGCTCCAGGCGGTGCTCACCGGGGAGGCGGACATGACGGGCGTCTTCTCCAACCACGCGGACGAGCATGCCATCCGCGCGACGCTGGCCTCGTTCATCGGCGCGGAGGAGTCCCGGCTGCTGACGTTCGCCTTCAGCCCGCCCACGCTGGCCGATGGCATCATCCTCACCCGGCGCCTGTCCGAGGTGGACGCCGCCATGCTGGTGTCCGTCCTCTCGCGGATGAACACGGACGGCTCCGGCCTGGAGATGCTGATGGGGCCGTTCGGGGTGGAGGGCTTCGTCCCGCAGCCGGACGGGCGGGAGCAGGCCCCGGCGCCGCGCAGGTCCCGGGGCGCCGAGTACGTGGTGGCGGAGCTGGACGAGGAGGAGCGGTGCCGGCGGCTGTGGTCGCCCACGGGCAGGGCGTTTGGCCGGGACGTGAGCGGTGCCGAGGGGCGCACGCTGACGGAGGTGCTGGGGCACGAGGCGGCCGAGCCGCTGCTGTCGCTGATGCGCGCGGTGCGCCAGGGCGGGACGGACGCCCGGCTGGAGTACCGGCTGGAGGTGGAGGGCGAGACGCGCTGGTACGCGGCGGAGATCACCCCGTGCGCGCCGGTGCCCGGTGAGACGCGGCCGCGCCTGGGGCTGATGGTGCGCGACGTGTCGGGGATGCGCGCGCTGGAGGAGCCGATGTACCGGCTGGCCTCCTTCCCGCTGCTGCACCCCGAGCCGCTGCTGGAGCTGACGCTGGAGGGCGAGCTGCGCTACGCCAACCCCGCCGCGCACAAGGCCTTCCCGGAGATGGTGCAGGAGGGGGGGAAGCACCCGCTGGTGCAGACGGCGCTGCAGTGGGTGTGGCGGGGGGCGCCCGCGGGCGAGCCCGCTCCCACGGTGCAGCTGGAGGGCCGCCACTGGGAGCTGACGGTGGCGCAGCTGAGGGATCCGGCGGGCCTGCGGGTGTTCGCCCGGGACGTGACGCTGCGCAAGCAGATGGAGGCGCGGCTCATCCAGGCGGATCGGCTCTCGGCGCTGGGCTCGTTGGCGGCGGCGGTGGGGCACGAGATGAACAACCCGCTGGCCTTCATGTTGGCCAACCTCTCCTACGCGCGCGAGGAGCTGGAGCGCATGGGCGAGTCGCTGCGCGGCCAGAGCGCGGAGGTGTCGGAGGAGCTGGGCGAGGTGCTGGAGGCCCTGTCCGAGACGGCCGAGGGGGCGCTGCGGCTCAAGCACATCGTGCAGGATCTGCGGACGCTCTCGCGCAAGCCGCCGGAGCACCAGGCGCGGGTGGAGCTGCAGCCGGTGCTGGAGAACGCGCTGAAGCTCATCCGCGGCCAGCTGAGCCAGCGGGCCCGGCTGGAGCGGGACTTCTACGAGCTGCCCGCGGTGGACGCGGACGAGGCGCGGCTCACCCAGCTCTTCCTCAACCTGCTGCTCAACGCGGTGCAGTCGATGAACCCGGCGGACGCCGCGCGCAACGTGCTGCGGGTGGCCGCCTACACCGGCGAGGACGGCGAGGCGGTGGTGGAGGTGCAGGACACGGGCAAGGGCCTGGCGCCCGAGGCGCTCTCGCGCATCTTCGAGCCCTTCGTCGCCACGGTGCCCGGCAGCTCGGGCCTGGGGCTGTCGGTGAGCCACGCCATCGTCTCCAGCCTGGGCGGCACGCTGCGCGCGGAGAGCCGCGAGGGCCGGGGCACCCTCCTCACCGTCACCCTGCCCGCGGCGGCCGAGCTCCCCCAGGCCCGTCCGCAGGTGCGGCGGGCCGCCGGGTAGGGTGTTTCCAGCACCAGGTAGGGCGCGCCCCCCTCCAGCCCGAAGTCCAGCACCGAGACGACGTGCGCGTGGCCGAAGGTGGCCATCAGCCGCGCCTCCTGGGCGAACATCCCCGCATCTTCGAGCCCTTCACGCGCGCGAGCGAGGGGAGCAACGCCCTCAAGGGCGTGGGGCTCGGCCTGTTCATCGTGCACGAGATGGTCGCCGCGCACGGCGGCCACATCGACGTGCGCTCCTCGGCGGAGGCGGGCACGGTGTTCCGGGTGCGGCTCCCCCGGGTGCTCCCCGCCTGAGGCCCGTCCTCAACCCCAGGAGAACGTCACCTCGTTGTCGAGCGGGCCGATCTGCCGCCCGGACACCTGGCCATTCTGGATGCCCAGCGTGCGGAACAGGCCCAGCAGCCCGCCCTCGTGGTTGAGGTAGAGGAGGAAATCGCGCTTCGTGGTGAGCACGCCGCTCCTCGGCCCCGTCCAGTGCACGATCGCCTCGCCGAAGCTCGACGCCGCCCGGTACGCCACCGGCATGTTGTTGAGCAGCTGCCTGGGCCCTTCCTTGGCCAGCAGCATGAAGGCCTTGCCCACCACGGAGCCCAGGAAGCCGGGGGCGATTCCCCTGCCGATGCGCCGGATCGCGTTGTCGAAGCCGCCGTGCTTCTCGCTCAGCAGCCACGCCGCGCTGTACTGCAACCGCAGGTAGTCGCTGACGGGATAGGTGAAGAAGCTCTTGTAGGCCTTCTCCTTGAGCGGCTCCAGGCACCGCTCCACCGCCTCGGCTCCCAGGTCCACGCGCAGCACGTCCAGCGTGGTGTGGAAGGACATCCCCCGCACGGTGTCCGCGGGGGTGGCCAGCGACAGCCGCCGCTTCAGCTCCAGCTCCGTTCCGAGGCCGGACTCAGCACCCGTGGAGGTCTGACCATCAATCATCCGAAGCGGTCTCCCGTCTCTGATATGGACGGAAGAGTGTAGCCTGCCTGGAATGCTCCTGACCATGCCCCCCGTACGAGGCCATGGACACGGATGGTTGGAACTCAACCGAGAACGGCGTCACGGACCTCCTGGAGATCGCCGAACACGTAGCGCCGCCGCTGCCCGTCATGGCCCAGCCACCGTTGGATGAGCACGAGGTAGGCCTTGGCCTCGGGAGGCCGGCCGGGCTGGAGGACGAGCTTGAGGTGGTTGATGCGCCGCAGGAAGACGGGGAGGGCCTTGGGGCCGAGCGAGGCGGAGAGCGCTCGCAGGTTGCCTGGGAGGGCCTCGGGGCGGGAGCGCAGGTGCGTGTGCCCCAGCCACTCCACGAGCGCGTCCCGCTTGGCGCGCAGGCACAGGCCCTGGGTGACGAGCGCGTCCAGCAGCGAGGCCCAGCGCTCGGAGTCGGCCTCGTGGAGGCTGTCGGCGAGGTGACACTCCACGCCCAGCCTGGGCAGTACGGTGGCGCCCACGTCGAGGCTCAGCGCCATGCGCTCCACCCGGCCGGCCACCCGGGCGAGCAGCGCCTCCACCTCGCGGGGGTCTCCCGGCCAGCCGACGCGCAGGAGGTAATAGGGCAGCGTGGAGGGCCCGAGGCCCTGGAGGCACAGCCGTACGCCGTCGAAGCGGCGGGAGAACATGGCGCCCACGGCGGACACGGAGCCCCCGGAGGGCAGGGCCGCCAGACACGCCACCACGCGCTCCCGGACGGCGGGCGCGAGCGGCTCGCCCCACAGCAGCGCCAGGGCTTCCTCCATCGCCTCCAGGCGGCGCCAGGCCCGCCGGTCGTACTCGATGAAGAAAGAGGGGATGGGCACCGGGGGCGGCGTCCCCTCGACGTCGAACTCGAGGAAGACATCCCCGAGCTCCTGCTCCAGCAGGGTGCCCGGGGTGTCCCAGCGCGCGCCGAAGCGGCGCAGGCGCTCCCAGACGGGGTGGGAGAAGAGCGAGGAGGGCAGGGCGGAGCCGGCGTCCACGCGGCCCGCGAGCATGGCGCGGCTGCCATCGCTGGCGAGGAAGCGCACGCCGAAGTCGGCCTGGGCCTCCTCGCGGCCCAGCCGGCACTCGAAGCCGGAGGCGGACACGGGCGGCATCAGGCGGGCGAGCCGCTCCAGATCCGCCAGCGCCGTGGCGGAGATGAGCCGGGGGGAGAGGTGGGGCTCGGCGAGTCTCAGGTACTCATTCAACGCGGTGGACATGGAATCCCCCAGATTCAAAAAAGACAACGGACGGGCGCTCCGGATGCACCCGTCCGTGGTGACGCCAGCTATGCCTTCCTGGTGGGACTACTCCCAGGCCTGCGTGGCGCTCAGCTCCTGCGCGCCGCCGGAGATGAGATCATCCAGCGTCTCGTCGTTGAGCTCGGTGAGGTTGGCATTCTGCTCGGCGATGTTCTCGTTCATCATGGCATTGCCCTCCCTTTGGTGTGGAACCCCAGACAAGACTCATCATCCGCCTGGAGGCTCCCGGCCTCGGGTCATCCCCGCCGCCGGAAGCGATTCGAAATATGGAGAAAGGCATTTCCAAAGTCAAATCAATCGGCGCCAGGGATTGATGTATTTGATTGCGTGTGAAAGATCCACGGGCGCGCGAACGGGGAAGACGGGGGAGGCGTGATGTCAGGGATTGCCGGGCGAGCCGGAGCGCGAGGCGGCGAGAAAGTCCACCAGGGCTGACACCACGGTGGCGGTGGTGAAGAGCCGGTTGCGATCCGTCAGCACGGGCAGGAGCAGACACCCCTCGGGAGCCTCCCAGGGCGCATGCACCTCGGGGCGGGGCATCCGCATGATGGGGACGTTCGCCCAGCTCCCATCCGGTTGCTGGGCCCGCAGCAGCCACTGGAGTCCAGCGTCGAGCGCGGCACCGTGTCGCGGGTGACCCCCATCGAGCAGCAGCACCGGGAGGGAGAGCGCGGTGTGGAAGGCGGCGGCCTCGCTCCCCGTGCCGTTGCCCCAGCCTCCATCGGGTCGCTGCGCACCCAGCAACCATCGGGCGGCGCGCGCCACCGGCCCGGTGTCTCCCAGGAGGAACAGCAGCCGCGCCGCGTGCGCGGTGGTGTACGTGCGGCCGTGCCACCAATAGCCTTCCCAGAAGCCCTCGGGGGACTGGCTGTCGCGCAGCAGGCGGGCGCACGCCTCGAGGACGGAGCGGTGGCGTGGGTCTCCCGCCCTGTGCAGGGCCCCTCCCGCCAGCGCGGTGACACACAGGTGGAGGTCACACCAACTGCTGCCCGGGTAGCTGGCCCAGCCGTTCAGCGAGGGCCGCTCGGCGGGGCGATAGGTGCGGAAGCCGCTCCCGGGCTCATCCCAATAATGAAGCAGCCGCGCACAGGCCTCCCCGAGCGCCGCGTCCCATTCCGGCACGCCCCGCCAGTGGGAGAGGAATCGCACCACGTTGGCGGTGGAGTCCGCGTCCGCGGGTGTCGCCAGGCTGAATCCCCACCCACCCCCGGGGTGCGAATGACTCATCAACCAGTCTCGCGCGGGCTCCAGCGTGGCCGGGCCCGCCCCCGCCCGGGCCAGTGCCTCGCCGACATATGCCGTCACCCATTGCGAGCTGATGACGTCCCGGTCTCCCACCACGAAACGGAAGCGGAAGTCCAACCACCGTCCATCCGCCGTCCGCGCCTTCTCCAGGAAGCGCACGGCCCTCGCGAGTGCCTCGGTGACAGTGGACTTCCCCGTGTCCTCGTGTTCCAGGATTGCTTGCATCGGTCCCTCCCCGTGTGTGCCGCACATGCGAGTCCTTGCATGTGAGGGGCCAGGCCAGGCTTGATATCGCTCGTCCACCCGGGGTGCTGCTGTTTGTCTGGGATTGCGCTGGAGGGCGATGATTCCTCCCGGCGCGAGAGAGGATTCAGCGGGAGGTGCGGGTTTCCGGGAGTCCCCCGAGCCCCCTGTTTCCAGACGCGCGTGGCCATCAAGCTGGCCCGGCGTCACGAGGACGCATTCAGCGGCCGCGCTGCTGGCGCATGGCCTCGTGCCGCTGGCGCATGGCCTCGCGCTCCTGTGTGATGAACGCACGCGCCTGGGTCTTCTGCGCCTCGGTCATCACGGTCTCCGCCTCGTCGTAGGCGCGGGTGTCGTTGTCCCGCATCCCGTCCATGATGGACCGGACCTGTGTCATCCGCTCCTCCATGGCCGCCCTGTCTGGGGCGCCCTCGCCGCCGGGACCACCCGCCGGAGGGGCCATGCCTTCGCCGGGAGGAGGACGCCGGCCCTCCCCGCGAGGCGGGCGCAGCTCCTCCAGCTTCTGCTTCAACGGCGCGTTCTCCTGCTGGAGCTGCTGCTCGCGCTGCTCCAGCCAGGCCACCTGTTCGGTGGACAGGGCCAGCTCGGTGCGGTGCTCGAGCACCACGGCCAGGGAGGACTTCATGACGGGCGGCCCCCGGCGCGCCTCCATGGGCGGGCGCTCGGTGGAGGCGGATTGGGCACCAGCGACGGCGGGAACGGCCAGACACATCCACAGCGGCATCATCTTCCAGGACATGCGATATCTCCTTTTCCCCCAAGGTGCTTCCCGCACGTGTTGGGAAGATGAACGGATTGTTGCGAAACATTTACGGTGTCCTGGAGCCGCCCATGAACCTGTTGCCCTCCGCCTGCCTCGCCGTGTTGCTCGCCCTCTCGCCCGCCGCCCAGGCCGCGCCACCGAAGAAGGCGGCGAAACCCGAGCCGTCCAAGCTGGTGCGCGTGGTGCTCCAGACGGAGAAGGGGGAGATCGAGCTGGAGCTCGACGAGGCCCATGCGCCCCAGACGGTGCGCAACTTCCTCTTCTACGTGGAGGGGGGCTTCTTCGACGGCGGCGTCTTCCACCGCACGGTGAAGCCCGACAACCAGCCGAACAACAAGGTGAAGATCGAGGTCATCCAGGGCGGCATCAACCCCGCCCGCGAGTCCGAGCAGCGCCCGCCGATCGCGCTGGAGCGCACGAGCGTGACGGGGCTCGAGCACAAGGACGGCACGATCTCCATGGCACGCGACACGCCGGACACCGCGGTGTCGGACTTCTTCATCTGCGTCGGCGATCAGCCCGAGCTGGACTTCGGCGGCAAGCGCAACCCGGATGGCCAGGGCTTCGCCGCCTTCGGCCGGGTGGTGAAGGGCATGGACGTGGTCCGCGCCATCCAGCAGGCGCCCGCGGAGGGCCAGAAGCTCACCCCGCCGGTGAAGATCCAGCGCGCCGCGCGTAAACCGTAGGTTGGCATGGCGGCTCTCGAAAGCGGGTGGCTGGCTGAGACAGTGCGACTTCCCTTGATGCGAACGCACCAGAGGCGGTGCTCATCCACATAGAAGAGGCGCAGATTCTGGAGATGACGAACAAATTGCGCGCGGCCCTCATGTTGCCAGAGGGCTTGTCCGGAGGTGCGCCATGAGTCGCTGGCCTCTGTGGGCGGTACTGGCTCCAGGGGAGCCCGCACAGCTGGAGCGCCGTGCCCGCGCCACGCTCGTGTTCGAGGAGGACGAAGAGGACGGGAAAGAACCACCCTTCGAGCTCATCAGGGGCAGTGGTCGCTATCATGCCATCGTGGGCACGGATCCCCTCCACCTGGGTGCGGAGCTGCGAATCGCCAAGGCTCTTTCGCTCGAACTCGATGAGCCTGTGTACTCGGTTGAATGTGCCAAGGAGCCGTGGGCCGTCACGTCGTGGCGTAACGGTGCGCTAGGGGTCGAGGAGGCAAACCCAGAAGCTCTGGCGAAGTCCCTCGGCTGCCCACTACCAGGTAGCACGAAGACTTCGAGCCGAAGCGCAAGGAAGCCGCTTCGGACAGTCGCGCTCATTGAAGGAACTCGCGCAGAGGAGGCGCGGCGCGCGCTAGAGAAGGATTATGGAGAACCACTCCGTCAGGGGCGCTTCCACCTCGCGGACACGCAGCAAGGAACCCTTCTCGCTAGCACGACGGGGGGCATGAGCTTCGCTGACATTGCCGTGTCGGAACGGCTTCCTCATGTAAAGGTGTATGGGGTGACTGCTTCGCCGCGCCTGGACATGTTCTCCGTAACCGTGTTGCGAGCAGGAGACGGCATTGAACGGTTCACACGGCCGCTCCGTCCGGATCCGTGCGTGCCCGAGGTCAGCGAGATCAAGGGCGAGAGTATGCCCGAGCGGATTCTCGCGGCGCTGGGCATCCCAGCCGAGTGGTTCCGGAATGAATGATGGGTTCCGGGCGGCCTCGCCTTAGTCCGCCGAGGCCACGGAGAGGGCCATCAGGTCCTCGGCGCTGCCATTGAAGTAGCTCTGGTCCACCGCTCCGGGGATGCCCGGCACCGAGCCCGTCTCCGAGTACTGCCAGAAGAGCCAGCGCTTCCAGCCCGGTGGCAGCTTGGGCTCCGTCGCGTGGCTCGTGTACTGGGCGAGCCAGAGCGGGTGGTCCACGAAGTAGGGGTGGTCGCAGAAGCTCGTCGTCCACGTCTGGTGGTTCGTGTAGAGCCCCACCGCTGCCCTCCAGCGACAGGAAGTCGGAGGAGAGCCCTCCGGCGAGGCCCACCGGCCCCCACTTCACCACCCGCGCCGAGGCCCCCACGCGCAGCAGGCTCTCGGAACGGAACGAGGTGCCCACGGTGGCCATCCATGACGGGCCCCACTTCGGTCCGCCCGGCGGCCCCTCCAGCGGCGCATTGGCATAGGTGAAGCTCGCATCCACCAGGCGGGCCGCCGCCAGCTCCCGGTATTTTCCCGCGCCATCCGCGGAGACCTCCTGCAACTGGACGCGCTCGGTCATCAGCGAGCCATTCGTCTGCTGCAGCACGGTGCCCTCCACCCGGAAGAGTTGCTGGAGCTGGAGCTCCTCGTCGCCCTGCACCCAGATGTTGGGATCCTTGAGCTGGACGCGGCCTTCCGCGTCCTTGAACTCGTAGGAGATGACCGGGTGGGCCGAGGGGGCCGTGGGCTCGGCCGGCGACGGCGTGGGAGGTGGCTCCTCGCGCGCCGTCTCCGTTCCTCCGTGCTCCCGCTGCTGGAGCTGGAAGGTGGCGTCGGAGAGGCTCTTCACGGCGAGCGCGTGCTCGCGGCGGAACTTCTCGAAGTCCGCGTCCTTCGCCGTGAGCAGGGCCTGGTACTTCTCATCCAGCGAGGCCTGGGTCACCAACCGGGCCCGTGCCGTGCCGAGCTCGGTGTTCAACGCCTGCATCTGCTTCTCGCTCTCGGTGAGCTTCCCCTGGAGCTGGCGCTGGTACTCGTCGTAACGGCGCTCCCAGCCGGCGTCCCGGTAGCGGTGGTAGGCGTACGCCCCGCCCGCCGCGGAGCCGAGGGACACCAGCAGCAACACGAGAGGTCGGGTGGGAATGCGGCGTGGCATGGGTCTCCTCCGAGGGAGGTCGCGCTCCGGCGCACCGCGTCCGTGCGGTGCCGTCAACGCTTGAGACCCATGAGCTTTTTTTCCGGGCAACGCCGCCGGACCGCCGCTCTCCGCATGGATGCCCGGCCGCGGAGGCCGCGTAAGTCTTACTGTCTTCCGGGTCCCGGCGGCTCGCGGCCGCGAGATAAACCCTCGGAATCACAGGCACCTGCCCCGGAGGACCCCCTGGCACGCGGGATGCTCTAGCTCCTGCACGAGAAGTCAGCGGGGCAGGGCGGTGGGGGTGGTCGGGGTCGGTGGGGTGGTGGGGGTTGGGCGGGTAGGACGGGCGGCGGGTTGGGGTTGGTGGGGTGGTTGGGGTGGGGTGGGGCTGAGACAGTACGGGTGGTACGGGGGCAGGGAAGTCTTCGGGGGCAGTGGGGGCAGGGAAAGCACGTCGGGGAGGGGCTGCCGTGGGGGCGGCTCCTCCCCGATTCTTTTTCGGGAGGCGCGCGGCTCGCGCACTACGGGCGGAAGCGGACCACTTCGATCCCCTTGTCCGTCCCCACGGCGAAGCGGCCCCCGGCGGGGTCCAACGCGAGCGGCGGCTGCGGCGGGCGGTTGCGGAGGATGCTGCCGGAGCGCCTCCCCGTGGCGATCCCGGGCCAGCTCTCCAGGAGGCGGCTGGTGGTGAGCTCGACGAGCTTGGGGTGCTCGTAGAATCCCACCGCCGCGTTTCCCACCACCATGAAGGTCCCCAGGGCCTGCGTCACGGGCACCATGGACAGGAAGCGCCGCTCGGTGAGCGAGTACACCCCGAGGCCCACGTCGTCCCCCTCGCCCATCCATTTCATTCCGGAGGGCAGCGCGTCCTCGTCGATGCCGGAGCACGTCATGACGAGCATATCCCCCGCCCCGAAGGCCGCCTCGTGGATCTCCAGGAACGAGTCGTTCGAGACGAAGGAGCGAGGCTGGTCCAACGACTCGGGCTGCTCGAGCGCCCGGGCCACGTCATAGACATACGCCGCGTCCACGGGATGCCAGATCCACCCCGCGCTGAGCAGGTAGCGCCCATCGCGGCTGAACTGGAGCCGGGAGTGGAAGACGTCTGGGGATTCGCTGTCCCGCCGGGTGAGCCGCTCGCCGGTGTCCGCGTCCTCTATCTCCAGGCGGCAATACTCCTCGGGACAGTGGGCCAGGAGCGTGCGGCCATTGGGCAGGGTATGCAGGGCGATGGGATAGATGTAGTCATCCGCGTGGTAGTAGCTGCGGTTGAGCTCGCGCAGCTGCTTCCCGTCCCGGAGCAGGATCGCCTTGGTGCCGAGCTGCTCGTAGATGGCGGCGTACCGGCCGTCCTGGGACGACACCGCCGAGTCGAAGCGGTAGCCATACCGGATGGACGTATCGGTGACGGTTCCGTCCAGCCCGTAGCGGATGCCCCCTTGGACCCAATCGATGAGCGCGTCGCCGCTCCAGCAGAGGGACTCGGGAGTGTAGGGGGCCGTGGGAATGACGAGATGTTCAGCTTTCATGGGGGCCGGGACGAGGGGAGGCCGGGGAGCCTGACACGCGGTGTTGGCCGCTGGAGCAGTTCCCGGCGCAACACCTCGGTTGCCCGCGTCCCGCTGGCGGGCGACGCGAAGCTGCTTCTCCCGGGCGGCCCCCCACCGCGCCGCCCGGGCTGGAGCCGCGGGGCCCGCCTAGAGCACCTTCACCTCGGCCAGGCTGAGGACGCCCGAGCCGTCGAGCTGCACCTTCACGAAGCGGCCGGTCCTCCCCACCGGGAACTCGGTCTGCTGCGGCGCCACGTTCGGGTAGCTGTACGCCTGCCAGGTGCTCCCATCCTCCGAGACCAGGAGCTTGAAGTTGTTCAGCCGGTCGGAGCAGCAGTCGGTGCGGTTGCGGACCACGACCTTGTTGATGAACCGGGAGCTCTGGAGGTCGACCGGCGACGGCGTCGTCCAGTTCGTCGCTCCCCGCGTCCCGTTCCGCATGGAGGAGCCGTGCTCCCTCGGCCGCCTGTCCGACGTTGCGCAGCGAGCTGGCCAGCTGGATGACACATTGACGGCGGCGTCCACCGTCCAGGCCCGCGGCGAGCGCCCGCCGGTACAGTTCGACGGCGCCAGACTCGTCGCCGGTCGAGTCGCGCGCTCCGCCGCGCTCGTGGAGGGCCACGGGGTGGTCCTCGCCGAGCTCGGTAGCGAGTTCATCCATCGCCGCCACGAAGCCCGTTTTGCCGGCTCGCGCGATGTACTCGTCATAGCGGTCCCAGAGCGCCTCGGCGCGGCGCTCCCATTGCTCGAGGTTCGCGGTCATGCGCCGAAGCTACCAGTGCCGGGGCGTGCTCTCATACTCCGAACGGCCCCGCCAGGACCCGGTATGTTCTGGCCCGATTGGAGGATGTAGCCATGCGTTTCCGAGCGTGCATTGCACTGCTGCTCCATGCCTCAGCCTGCGCCACGTCAGCGCCTGGCCCAAGCGAGCCATCGGCCCGGGCCCCGAGGCTCGCCAACCTCCAGCGGGCGGCGACGCTGCCCTGGACGGATGGGGGGCGGTGCGCCGTCCAGGAGGCTTCCGAGCCCTGGCCCGTTTTGGCGGAGCGATGCTTTCATGCCCTCGACCATGACCGGATGGAATTTCACGACACCACGGGACGATGCGCGGTCGCCTCAACGGGTGCCGCTGCCGTGGGCGTCGGACTCTGTGTCTTGGCGGCGCCGGAGCTCGTCGTGGGAGCGGTAATCGTCGCGGGTGTGGTGGTAGTGGGCTTCGTCATCAAGGAGGCCCTGGATGCGTATGCTCTGGATATGGGCCGCCCCGAGGCAAGGCCCGCGCCTGAAACGCGGCCCGTGGCAGAAGCAGCGCCCGCCCCGCGGAAACCCTCGCCGAAAAAAAGGCCCAAGCCGGAGCCAAAGGGGCCAGATTTCCCTCCTCTGGAACCACCCGAGACCTCGGAGCGAGACCGCAGCAGGTGCGAGCCCGATCCAGTGCCGTACCACCTTGGCGGTAATAAACTGCACGACACGTGCGCCGACAGAATTCCGAACAACAGTTTCCCCGGCGGGGATGTGTTCGTGAATGGGAAGAACTTCGACGCGCTGCAACTGGCCACGCGCACGCTGTGGGAGGTCAAGACCGACAACTTCGACAAGTACACGGACGACCTTCGAGAAATCGTGGTCGTGAGTCAGGTGGAAGAGTTGCGGCATGAGCGCGCCCTTGCTCTGGCTTGTGGATTTGACTTCCGGGTAGGCGTGCGGAGCCCCGCGCACAAGGAGGCGCTGGAGTTGGTGGCCCGCGATCTTAACGGGCTCATCGTCGTCATGGAGTGGTGCTGAGATGCCAGCTACACAGAAAAATCAACTTGGCATGATCGTTTACGCGCCCGCACTCGTGGGCAATGATGGCCGCCCTTTGGCCGTTGTTCATGGAATGGAGCGCGCAATCCCCGGCTTGCGCTTGGAGTGGACGATTTCTCGCGAGGGGAAGCGCATCCCAGTGCCGCAGCGCGAGGCATTTCTCGCCCGAGGAAGGCCCAACGGGCGTGGATTTCCGCTCCTCCGCAACGGGGATGATGACTTCCGGGTGACGGTGACTGGATTGGAAATACCGGCAGACAGCTCGCCGGGTGGTCAGGCCCAGCTTGATATTCATGCGGTGTTGCCTCTGACCGTAGACGGCATCGCAGCGGCAGAGAAGGTGCTGGAAGCCATAGCGGAGGGCGCTCGCGCGTTCTGGGGGCACGCAACGCCCTTCAGCGCAGGGGTGGACATCGCGCGCCAGACGAAGAATCGGCCAGACGACCTGGAGCCTCCACCCCGAGGGCTGCCGGTGATCAAGTCCCCTGGTGCCATGCGCTCGCCTGAGATTCCGCATCACCTCGGGTGGGTGAACTACTGGTCGCCCGCTGCCGCAGAAGCCATCGGCTTTCCGGACCCCGCCCGCGACGCGGAACTGCTGTCACGCTCATGGCGTACCGCGACGGGCGGGTGGGTCGTCAAACTGACCGAGGCGCCGCTCGACCTGGACAACCCCCCCCACCTGGACGTGCTCAAACGGGCTTACGAGCGCTTTCCGGAGATCGGCGGGCGCTCGGCCCCTTGAGGCTCGGCACGGCTCATGTACTGGCCCGGGTTGGTTCCAACGGGCTCTCGCGTAATCACATGAGCCGGAGGGCGTACCGGCTCCGCGCTTGCGTGAGCGTCTCCGCGTCCAGCAGCACCGCCGTCTTCTCCTGCGTGGAGAGAGGCTCTGGCGTTCCCTCCAGCAGCTTGCGGCGGGCCGATGCGAGCGCGGGCGGCTCCACACCCGTGCCCGGCAGTGACTCCAGGAGTGCCAGGTGCAGAGCATGGGCACGTGGATCCGTCAGCACCCGTTCCAGTGACGTCGTTGTGCTGCGCGGTGGGGTGGAGCACCTGGCCCGTCGAGGTGGTGACGACCGCCTCCACCGGGCCCGTGCCCTCGCCGCCGCCGCGCGAGAACTCGAGGACGAAGCGCCGGGCCCCGGGGGTGCTGCCCGCCGCCTCGCGCGTGGCGGTGGTGTGGGCCAGCGGGGAGCGCTCGGGCGGAGTGCTGCCCCAGTGCAGCCGCCAGCCCAGGCGCAGCCCGGTGCCGGGCGTGAAGGGAGCCTCGGGCACCCAGTAGGCCACGATGTTGTCGTGCATCTCCTGCGGGGTGGGAATCTCCACCAGCTGCACCGTGACCCGGCCCCAGTCGCCCACCGGCTCCACCCAGACACCGGGCCGCTTGTCGTAGCGCGCCTCGAGGTCCTCGTAGCTGGTGAAGGCCTGGTCCCGCTGCAACAGGCCGAAGGTGCGCGGGCCGTCCACCTGGAAGCTGGAGACGCTCAGGCACCTGGCAGCCCTCGTGCCATTCACGGCGAGCGCACGGCACCGGGTGGCTCAAATGAATTCGAGGGGTTGGCGTGGAGCCGCCGCGAGGAGCGGGAAGGAGGAGGGCGCGGCGGTGTGGAGCAGACGAACAGCCAGGGGCAAGGCGCTGTCCGTCTGGTCCACAGCCACCATGCCTGGTGGCACTCCGAGCGAGCGGGCCCAGAGGAATTGCCGACGTCCGAGACGAGACGCACCGTCGGGGGAGACAGAGGCTCGTGCAAGCGGAGGCTTCGGTGGCGGGCATCAACTCGTCGATGGGTGGTCACCCCTCCCAGGTGACGCTCAAGACAGCCTTCACCGTGTGCTTCGCCGTATTCGCGGTGGTGGCGCTGGCGGTGCTGCTCGTGAAGGCGCAGGTGGCGATCATCCTCACCGGCATCGCCGCCCTCATCGCCATCGCGCTCAATCACCTGGTGGTGGTGTTGATGCGGACCCGGCTCTCGCGAGGGGTCGCCATCGGGCTGGTGCTCGCCGTGCTGCTGAGCGCCGCGACGACGGTGGCCCTGCTGGTGATTCCCTCCGCGGTGAGCCAGGGACAGTCCCTGGTCGAGCAGGCGCCCGCGCTCGTCGATCAGATCCTCGCCTCGCGCTTCTTCCACCGGCTCGACGCGCGCTTCCACGTTCTGGAGCACCTCCGGAAACAAGGCGGGGACACCACGAAGCTGGCCTCGGGCGCGCTGCCGCCACTGCTGCACGCCGTCACCGGGGTGTTCAGCCTGGTGGGCGCGCTCATCACCATCCTCTTCCTGGTGGTGTTCATGCTCATCTTCGGGCCCGGGGTCATCCAGCGGGCGCTCTCCCTGACGCTGCCCGAGCGCCGGGAGCGCTACGAGCGCGTCCTGGGCAAGGTGTACACCGCGACGGGGGGCTACCTGGCCGGGCTCACCCTCATCTGCACCATCAACGCCACCCTCACCACCACCTTCCTGGCCATCATCGGGGTGCCCTTCTTCCTGCCGCTGGGCATCGCGAGTGGCTTCTCCAGCATGGTGCCGTACGCGGGGCCCATCGTGGCCGGTGGCACCATCACGCTGCTGACGCTCGCCACGGGCGGCTCCTGGAAGGCGCTTGCGGCGTTCATCTACTTCATCCTCTACGGGCAGCTCGAGGGCAACGTGCTGGCCCCGCTCGTCTTCAAGCGCACGGTGCACATCAACCCGCTGATCACCCTGTTGGCGGTGGTCTGCTTCGTGGAGATGGCGGGCATCGTCGGCGCGCTGCTGGCGGTGCCCGTGGTGGCGGCCGCGCAGATCATCGCGCGCGAGCTGCTGCGCATCCGTCAGGAGCGGCTCAGCGCCCGGGTCCAGCCGCCCTGAGTGTCCGGCAGGTAGCCCTCACACCGTCACGCCCGCACCAGGTCCAGAGGCGATCCGTTCTCCAATGGGCAGCACCAGGATGAACACGAGGTGAAGTGCTCGCCTCGCGGTGCGCCGGTGTTTACCCCGGAGGGCTCCTAGGAGGAGTGCCTGTGGACAAGAAGACCCCGGAGACGGTGAACATCAACGAGCGCAGCAAGGATCTGGAGCTGGAGCGGAACCGCTCGAATCCCTCGGGCCAGCGGATGACGACGGGGCAGGGCGTTCCCGTCGAGGACACGGACAACTCCCTGAAGATCGGGGCGCGGGGTCCCACGCTGCTGGAGGACTTCCACCTCCGTGAGAAGATCATGCGCTTCGATCACGAGCGCATCCCGGAGCGGGTGGTGCACGCGCGAGGCTCGGGCGCGCACGGCTACTTCCAGGTCTACGAGTCCCTGGCCGAGTACACCAAGGCCAAGGTCTTCCAGGACCCTTCCAAGAAGACGCCCGTCTTCGTGCGCTTCTCCACCGTGGCGGGCTCTCGCGGCTCGGCGGACACGGCGCGTGACGTACGCGGCTTCGCCGTGAAGTTCTACACGGAGGAGGGCAACTGGGATCTGGTGGGCAACAACATGCCCGTCTTCTTCATCCAGGACGGCATCAAGTTCCCGGATGTGGTGCACGCGGCCAAGCCCGAGCCGCACCACGAGATTCCCCAGGCCTCCACGGCGCATGACTCCTTCTGGGACTTCATCTCGCTCGTGCCGGAGTCGGCGCACATGATCATGTGGATCATGTCCGACCGGGCCATTCCCCGCAGCTTCCGGATGATGGAGGGCTTCGGGGTCCACACGTTCCGCCTGGTCAACGCGAAGGGCGTGTCGCGCTTCGTGAAGTTCCACTGGAAGCCGGTGCTCGGCGTGCACTCGCTCGTGTGGGACGAGGCGCAGAAGCTCGCGGGCAAGGATCCGGACTACCACCGCCGGGATCTCTGGGAGGCCATCGAGAAGGGGAACTTCCCCGAGTGGGAGCTGGGCCTGCAGATCATCGAGGAGAAGGACGCGGACAAGCTGGGCATCGATCTGCTGGATGCGACGAAGATCATCCCGGAGGAAGTCGTCCCGGTGCGCCGCGTGGGCAAGCTGGTGCTCAACCGCAATCCGACGAACTTCTTCGCGGAGACGGAGCAGGTGGCGTTCTGCACCTCGCACGTCGTGCCGGGCATCGACTTCACGGATGACCCGCTGCTGCAGGCGCGCAACTTCTCGTACCTGGACACGCAGCTCACGCGGTTGGGCGGGCCGAACTTCACGGAGATTCCCATCAACCGGCCGCTCGCGCCGGTGCACAACTTCCACCAGGACGGCTTCCACCGGCAGACGGTGGACGTGGGCCGGGCCAACTACTTCCCCAACTCGCTGGGAGGCGGCTGCCCGTTCATGGCCGCGGCGGAGCAGGGGGGCTACCGGCACTTCCCGGAGAAGGTGGCGGGCGAGAAGGTGCGCCAGCGCGCGGAGAGCTTCCAGGACCACTTCAGCCAGGCGGGCCTGTTCTTCCGCAGCATGTCCAAGCCCGAGCGCGAGCACATCATCATGGCGCTCCAGTTCGAGTTGGGGAAGGTCGAGCGGGAGGAGGTGCGCACGCGCGTCGTGGAGCGGATCCTCGCGAAGATCGACGCGGAGCTCGTCACGGAGGTGGCGCAGGGCCTGGGGATGACGGTGCCCGCGATGACGGCGGTGAAGGGCAAGCTCGAGAAGGTGGTGGACACGCTGGGGCTGCCGAGGGTGGACAAGTCGCCCGCGCTGAGCCAGGAGAACCAGAAGAAGGACTCCATCAAGACGCGGCGCATCGGCGTGCTCCTGGGGGACGGCTTCGACGCGGCGGATCTCCAGGCCACGAAGGCGGCCATCGAGCAGGCGGGCGGCGAGGTGATCCTCATCTCCCGGCGCCTGGGCATGGTGAAGGGCTCGGACGGGCAGTCGGTCAAGGTGCACAAGAGCGCGCTCACCACGGGCTCGTTCGAGTACGACGCCGTCTTCGTGCCCGGAGGCAAGGCGAGCGTGGCCGTGCTCGAGAAGGACGGAGACTCGGTGCACTTCATCCAGGAGGCCTACCGTCACTGCAAGCCCATCGGCGTGACGAAGGAGGCCACGGAGCTGCTGGAGGAAGCGGATGTGTCCACCCCGGCGCCAGGCGTCGTCGTGGGTGAGGCGGGCGGCCAGGACTTCCCCGCGAAGTTCATCGCGGCCATCGCGCAGCACCGGTTCTGGGCCCGGCACGACAAGGATCTGATCTCGGGCTGAGAGGTGCAGCCGCTCCTCCTGTGGACAAAAAAAGCCCCGGCTCGCCTGATGGCGGCCGGGGCCCTTGCTACCTCACCGCGAGAGCGGAGCTCTAGTAGCGGTAGTGGTCGTTCTTGTAGGGGCCCTGCTTGGTGACGCCGATGTACTTCGCCTGCGCGTCGGTGAGTTCGGTGAGCTCCGCGCCCAGCTTGGTGAGCTGGAGGCGGGCCACCTTCTCATCCAGGTGCCGCGGCAGCATGTACACGCCCGGCGCGTACTTGCCCGGGTTGGTGAAGATCTCCACCTGCGCCAGCACCTGGTTGGCGAAGGACGAGCTCATCACGTAGCTGGGGTGGCCGGTGCCGCAGCCCAGGTTCACCAGACGCCCCTCGGCCAGCAGGATGATGCGCTTGTTGTCCGGGAAGATGATGTGGTCCACCTGCGGCTTGATGTTGTCCCACTTGTACTGCTTGAGGCTCGCCACATCGATCTCGTTGTCGAAGTGGCCGATGTTGCACACGATCGCGTTGTTCTTCATCCGCTTCATGTGATCGTGGGTGATGACCTGGTAGTTGCCCGTGGCCGTCACGAAGATGTCGGCCTTGTCCGCCGCGTACTCCATGGTGACGACGCGGTAGCCCTCCATCGCGGCCTGGAGCGCGCAGATGGGATCGATCTCGGTGACCCACACCTGGGCCTGCAGACCGCGCAGCGCCTGGGCCGAGCCCTTGCCCACCTCACCGTAGCCGCACACCACGGCCACCTTGCCGGCGATCATCACGTCCGTGGCGCGCTTGATGGCGTCCACCAGGGACTCGCGGCAGCCGTAGATGTTGTCGAACTTGGACTTGGTGACCGAGTCGTTGACGTTGATGGCGGGGAACTTGAGCTTGCCCTCCTTGGCCATCTGGTACAGGCGGTGCACGCCCGTGGTGGTCTCCTCGGTGACGCCCTGGATGTTCTTGAGGATCTTCGAGTACCAGCCCGGCCTGGCCGCCAGCTGCTTCTTGATGGAGGCGAAGAGGATGGTCTCCTCCTCGCTGCCCGGGTTGTTGAGGACGGAGGCATCCGTCTCGGCGCGGGTGCCCAGGTGGATGAGCAGCGTGGCGTCGCCGCCGTCATCGAGGATCATGTTGGGGGTGCCACCGTCGGCCCAGTCGAAGATGCGGTGGGTGAACTCCCAGTACTCCTCGAGCGACTCGCCCTTGTAGGCGAACACGGGGGTGCCACCGGCGGCGATGGCGGCCGCGGCGTGGTCCTGCGTGGAGAAGATGTTGCAGGACGCCCAGCGGACCTCGGCCCCGAGGGACTCGAGGGTCTGGATGAGCACCGCGGTCTGGATCGTCATGTGGAGCGAGCCAGCGATGCGGGCGCCCTTGAGGGGCTGGGCCTTCTTGAACTCGTCGCGGATGGCCATGAGACCGGGCATCTCGGTCTCGGCGATCGCGATCTCCTTGCGGCCCCAGTCGGCCAGCTTGATGTCGGCGATGCGGTAGTCGGTGAACTTGGACAGATCGGTGACAGCCCTCATGCGGTGCTCCTCGGCGAGGGCTGGATGTGGGCGACGGAACCTGCTCGCCTCCCGGGCATCCAGCCACGAGTCAGCGAGCGCCGTTGCACGAACCTGAGCCTGGCGGGGAGGACCCCCCGTTGCAGCGCTCCTCAGGGTGCGCGGAACCTACAACAAGCGGGGCCCTTGTCGCCACAGAAGTGAACCCCCCGAGGAGCCCGGCGAGGGGGTGGGTGTGGGGCCGGAGACCGGACTTCCTCCGGGAGGGCTTCTTCGTCACCGTGAGTGGACCCGTCAACACGGCCTCGGCGACGGGGCTGGTGGGCATGCCGATGGCACCGGCGTACGTGGCGGCGGCGGATGGGGCAGCCGGAGGAGATCGGTGAGGCCCTGGTGTGGCTGAGCTCGAGCGCGGCGTCCTTCATCACGGGTGCCGCGCTTCCGGTGGACGGGGGCATCGTCGCGCAGTAGCCCCGGGAGGCCGCTGGTGATGATGGGTTCTTCGATTCCCGGCCCAATGCTCCCGGAGAATGGGTGCCCCTCGGCATCGGCGAGGGAAGGAGGGACCTGCCGTTTCAGACGTTCATGCTGTGAGCGTTACCCGGGCTCCCGGCTCCAGGTGCGGTAGTGCTCCGGTGGAGCAGCACCCGCTGGTTGGACTCGCTGAGCTGGAGAAGCTCACGGACCTCCTCCGCCTCCAGCCCCTCCACGTCTCGCAGCGTCACCACCGCACGCTGGTTGGCTGGCAACTGGGGGCACTCAAGGGGAACATCAGCAACCAGAATTCTGGTTCCTCTTCCGGCCAGAGCGCCTCGTGATCGACGAGAAGGTGGACGAGCCGCTCTCATTCGAGCTTCGGGCAGCCCCTCGGCGAGCAGTCTGACCCTCACATTCCACACGCAGCCTCTCTTCCTGAACAGAACACCACAGCAAGGAGAGGCTGAACGTGGATGTCGCAATCTATTGGAGTGACGTCGTCGACGACTTGAATGCCCGTGATCACTCCGGGACTCCCATCCTGGCGGATCAGGCGGGGCCGACTCGGACCGCAC